>CAYZWM010000029.1:0-12714 GCA_964482155.1 uncultured Chitinophagaceae bacterium
GGCAAATAAACGCTTTTAGATGAACTCGATAAGAACTCCCAAAGATCATGTGATCCTGGTACCCACCGATTTTTCAACAGCTTCCGGACATGCTTTTGAGCATGCCGTAGGAATTGCAAAGTTGTACGACAGCCAAATTACTTTATTATATGTAATTGAGGAAAGTTTCTTTAAATCCATTTTTGGAGACAACATAGAAAAGTCGCTGATGATGGACAGAATTGATGCCAAACTGAAGGAAAAAGCAGCAGAAATAAAGAAAAAACACCCCGAAATGGTGGTGAATACCTTGATGAAAGAAGGCAAGGTCTATAGAGTAATCAACGAGGTTTCACATTCCCTGGATTGCGATAGTATTGTCATGGGCTTTAACGGCGTAAACGGTATTGAAAAGTTTATGGGAAGTACCACAACCCGGGTGTTGAAAAGCTCGAGTGTGCCCGTAGTAATCATTAAAGATATTCAGTCCAGCGTAGATTATAAGAAAATAGTGTTGCCAATCGATTTGACTAAGGAGTCAAGACAAAAAGTGGATTGGGCAGTGCAGCTGGCCGAAAAATATGATTCGGAAATTCACGTAATCACAGAAATTGAGAGCGATGAGTTTTTGATGAATAGGGTTAAAGCCAGTATGAAACTGGTAGAGAACATTTTGAAGAAACACAAGGTGAAAGTTGTTTCTAAAATATTGAACGATCAGGAGTACCCAGAACATTTTGGGAAAGACATTGTTCAATATTCAGAAGAAATAGAAGCGGATTTGATCATGATAATGACGCAAAAGGAAACCGGTGTTACCGATTACTTACGCATTGGTTCGTTTGCACGATATATCATTCACAATTCAAGAAAGACACCAGTTATGGCGCTAAGTCCGAAAGAAATGGCCATCAGCTATCGGGCAACAGAGTCTTTTGCTTAATAGAAAATAGGACGGGCTTGGTCGACAATAAACTTTTGAGGTTGGACAGCGCTTGTTATTATGGCAGATTTGCAGCTTTGACTCAATGAAAAGAATCTTAAAAATCATCGTATTGATCGTTTTCGTAGGCGGATTTGTCTCTACGTTTTACTATCTGTTCGCCAAATCGAAAAAAGAACCGGTTGTGTATTCAACCGAACAGGCGTTTACCACTACCATTGTTAAAAAGACCGTCGCTACAGGTTCAGTGGTTCCACGGAATGAGATTGAAATTAAACCTCAGCTAAGTGGTATCGTTTCTGAATTATATGTAGAAGCAGGTCAACAAATAAAGAAAGGTGATTTACTCGTAAAAATTAAGGTTATTCCAAACATGGCTAGCCTTAACAATGCCGACAACCGTGTTAATCGGGCAAAAATCGCGTTAAACAACGCCCAACAAGATTACGACCGAAACAAACCGTTGTTAGATAAACGTGTTGTATCCCAACAGGATTTTCAGAAATTGGTGGCGGCATTGGATAACGCCCAGGAAGAACTGTCGGCGTCTAAGGATAATTTGCAAATTGTTCGGGATGGCGTATCATCCAGATCCGGCAAGGCAACCAATACCTTGGTACGTTCAACGATATCTGGTACCATTCTCGATGTTCCTATTGAAGTTGGAAATTCTGTTATTGAAGCCAATAATTTCAATGCAGGAACCACCATTGCTTTTGTGGCCGACATGGAGAAAATGGTTTTTGAAGGGAAAGTGGATGAATCTGAAGTCGGTAAGCTGTCCATTGGCATGGATTTGATTCTGACGCTTGGAGCCGTTGAAAATGTAAAAATTGACGCTGTGTTGGAGTATATATCTCCAAAAGGAGTAGAAGAACAGGGAGCAATCCAGTTTGAAATTAAAGCGGCAATAAAAAATAAGGATGGCGTATTTATTCGTGCAGGTTACAGTGCCAATGCAGATATTGTCCTGGACAAGCGCGATAGTATTTTAGCGATTTCCGAATCGTTACTCCAGTTTGACGAGAAGAAGAACCCCTACGTTGAAATCGAAATCGAAAACCAGGTGTTCGAGAAAAGATTCGTTGAAATTGGATTGTCTGATGGCTTAAACGTCGAAATTTTAGAGGGCGTTACCGCTACAGATCAAATTAAATCCAAACCGGTCGATAAATCAGCCAAAAAAGACATGCCAGTCGGTGCAAAACGAAAAGGCAAACGCAAGCGGTAGTTACTCTGTCTCCATTCTTCCTTTTCTCTTTCCATTCGTATACATTGAATCCAACGTGTTGAGATCATTCATGATTACGATCGTGTTGTTCGGGTCGAGTATCGGCTGACCCGCATCAACCCAGGCTGTAAACCAAACCGATCCAACAAACTCTATACTTGCCCGCAGTCTGCGTTCCACCATATGATCAAGCATTTGACTGTATTTAGCACAGTACCGAACAGAATATGTTTTGACAATCTGAGATCCTCGGTCTTCAAAGCTGTATTTCTTTTGGGGTTGTGTCGTTGAGTCCAGAATCGCTTCAAACAACAAAACAGAATCCTTGGCTGCAAAACTTTCTTCAAATCGCTGCCAAACCTCCGTCTCCAGATCTGTAATGTACCGTGCTTTACCTGTAAACAGATCATATTGTTTGCTAAACAATTCAGGCAGACGCGACTCCCAAAGGCCATGTATGCCTTCCTGGCCCGTTTGCTGACCATTGTAGTTGTGCGTACTGTGTAGAGGAACGTGTAAATCGCCAATGTAATGACCTAAATCGGCACTGAGCGATAGAATCTGTTCAAAGTTGCGATCCACAAACGCTTTGGTGAGGTAGTATTTCATACGAATTACGTGCCAGGGGACTATTCCGTGGCTCTCTAAGGTATCTTTACCGTAAAGGGCTACAGCATCGTCCCAGCGTCTTGGAATGCTGTCTAAAGGGGCTTGTTTTTCGTAAAAATCTGCGTCGAGATAATGTTTTGGAGCTTCAGTAGGAGAGATGTATCTCCGTTTATCTGGATTGACGGATTGTTCTCGAAGCGTTTCGATATTCGTTTTGTAAAAACCGAACATCTCTTCCGGCAAGGTAAATACTGCGGAATAGTTAATGGTCTTGTGTCCAAAGAATCCCCATGAATTGACGATAAGCGGAAAACAGACGAATAGAATAAGGAATAGAAAAGAAGATTTCATGTAGCTAGATTGGTTAGCTACGAAGTTAGTCAGTTTCGGAATCTTTGTCTTTTTCCTTGTAAACGATTCGGTACCAGGGTGCCTGGGCTCGTTGTTCTTCGCGCTGCTGTTGAAGGGCTTTTTCGTTCTCCATGTCAATCCACCATTGCGGCATTTCGTCATTGTCTTCAAACGGGTCTTTATCGTCTTCAGGCCCTTTCTTTCTGTAAAGGAAAGCCAGTGCAAGCCCGGAAAGTGCTCCAAACATGTGGCCCAACCAGGATATTTTCATGGTTTCCACCCAACTGTATTGAGGGAATATTCCCCATATCATACTTCCATAAAAGAAGACAAGGATAAAGGCAACGGCGGTTAAGTTTTTATTTCTACGGATAAATCCAGTAGTAAGCAAAAAGGTAACCATGCCATAAACCAAACCACTTGCGCCAATGTGAACGCTCGTTTCTTCTCCAAAAATCCAGATTCCCAAACCACTAAATATCCAAATAGTGACGAATATCTTCCAACTCATTTTCTGGTAGAAATGAAAGATGAAAGTAGCGGATATCAGAAAAGGGATGGTATTGGAAAAAAGGTGTCCAAAATCTCCATGAAGAAAAGGCATGAATACAATGCCTAACAATCCTTTAATTGCACCTGGTTGTACGCCAAAAGAATGAAGATGAAGGTTGTATGCCTCGTTGGCAAAGAATATGAGCCAAAAGAACATGACAAATACTGCTGGCCAAAGGATGTCGTCTACAATACGTAAGAGAAGTCGAAACATTATTCGGTTATTGTCCCTGACCAACCGTCGCTTTCGGCAATTTTAGAAAGGGTTTTACTCAAAACATCCAAAACTTCAGGATGTTCACCCGTTACAACAACCTCTTTGGAAATCTTCTTGTAGTTAAACCTAAACACCGTGCTGGGTAGGTCGGTTATTCTCGTTTTATAATTGGTTTGGAAGTTATTCCAATCTTCTTGACGAAGCCTGTTGAACAAGGTTTTAGTTTCATCCTTGGTAAGCTGCTTTGTGAAGCTTCCTATTTTTTCTGTAAAGCGTTTGCCTTCGAACGTGGCAAGACCACTTCCATCAATGGTCATCGTATAAATAGGACATGTACCAAAACATGCCGTTCGCTGGTATTCGATAGAGGCTGTTTTAGGAACCTTTTTTGCCGTTTGGCAAGAGGTAAAAGCCATGCCAATCAGCCCCAGAATAATGAAGCTATACCGTTTCATAAGGAATTCTATTTTATCGTAAGTCGATTACAACGACACCCGGTTTGCTTTTAGCGTCGAATTTGAAAAAGGGATCATTCATCGTCAGGTTCGAACTAAACGATGTAATGCTGTAACCCGAATTAACGCCATTCTTATTCATTACCGTCATGTTGGTGATTTTGTGCGAAGCCTTATCAATGTTTAACTTGACTTTGAAATAGGGCTTGTTTTTATCGATAGGGGTAAGTTCGATTTTCTGAATTTTTTTACCGTTAATAATGATTTCTCCGGCATACTTGTAGTCAAACCCGTTTTGGTATATCGTGAATATTTCAGATGGATTGATATCCTGATCATTTGGATCGTACTTCGTTATCTGAACCTCGTTTTCTTCATTAAAATAAGTCCACATGGTTTTTCCATCACAATAAATTTCCTGGTCCGATAGTGTAATCCTAAATTTTTTGCCCTTTAGGAATAACGTACCCGACTGCTTTATGGACGAATTGGTTTGAGAGTTTTTTATGTTTATGGAGAAGCCCGCCTTAATCGTTTTGTAGGTTTGATACGTTCGGCTGACATTTCCCAATATCTTATTGGCAGTGGCATCCTGGGCAATTAAACTTCCAACTCCGGTTAGTAGTAAAAAAACTAATGAAAGTACAATCGTTACTTTTCGTTTCATCTATATATATTTATTTTTCTTGTCGGATGAATTCGTGAAATCTGAATTCGTTTCAACTGTGAACGAATAAAATTCAGTTTCATTTCATTCCTGCAAATCTACAGAACGTCATTCAAATACTGTTCCAAAGCATATTCGTCCGCCATAAGGACTTGTCGGGCTTTACTTCCTTCAAAGGATCCGACAATTCCAGAGCGTTCAAGTTGGTCTATAATTCGGCCTGCACGATTGTAGCCAATCTTAAGCCTACGTTGCAATAGCGACGTGCTGCCCTGTTGGTGCTGGATCACAATTCTGGCGGCGTCTTCAAACAAGGCATCGCGGTCGTTATCATCCAAACTATCTTCATTTCCAGTAGAATCTTCCTGTACTTCCGGCAGCATGTAAGCCGAAGAATACCCCTTTTGTTCCCCAATAAACGACGTGATGAGCTCAACTTCAGGTGTATCAACAAAAGGACACTGAAGTCGAATAATGTCACTGCCATTGGAGTATAGCATGTCTCCCTTGCCAATAAGTTGGTCCGCTCCATTGGCATCTAAAATCGTTCTGGAGTCAATTTTTGACGTTACCCGAAACGCAATCCGTGCTGGGAAGTTGGCCTTTATGGTACCCGTAATAATGTTAACCGATGGACGTTGAGTAGCTAGAACTAAATGGATTCCAATGGCTCGTGCTAACTGTGCCAATCTGGCAATAGGATGTTCCACTTCTTTACCAGCCGTCATGATTAAGTCTGCCACTTCGTCAACCACCACCACGATGTATGGAAGGAAGCGATGTCCTTCATTTGGGTTTAATTTTCGTTTTTGGAACTTGGCGTTATACTCTTTAAGGTTTCGAACAAGAGCATTTTGCAACAAGGCATATCGATTATCCATCTCAATACACAGGCTGTTGAGTGTCTTTACAACCAGTTTGTTGTCGGTAATGATGGCATCGGTATCGCCGGGAATTTTGGCCAGGTAATGCCGTTCAATCTTTTGATATAACGTAAGTTCAACCTTTTTTGGGTCAACCAAAACGAATTTTAATTCGGCCGGATGTTTTTTGTATAACAACGATACCAACAGAGCGTTCAGACCAACCGACTTCCCCTGACCTGTGGCTCCAGCCATCAGTAAGTGAGGCATTTTAGCCAGATCGGCCACGTAGACTTCATTCGATATGGTTTTGCCTAAACACACCGGTAAATCGTGCTTAGATTCCTGATACTTTTTACTGGCAATCCCAGACCGCATCGAAACAATTTCCGATTCTTTGTTAGGTACTTCTATCCCAATGGTGCCCTTGCCGGGAATAGGAGCAATGATTCGTATGCCCAGTGCAGCTAAACTCAAGGCAATGTCGTCCTCCAGGTTTTTGATCTTGGAAATCTTAATTCCAGGTGCAGGAACAATTTCAAATAAGGTTACCGTCGGCCCAATAGTCGCTTTGATTTGCGAAATCTCGATTTTATAATTCCGTAATGTCGCTATAATTAAGTCCTTGCTTCTCTTTAAATCAGCTTCACTGACCTCTGTTTTCTGATCATTATACTCGTTGAGAAAGGTGAGATTTGGAAATTTGAATCCAGAAAGATCAAGTGTCGGGTCGTATTCAGTGTCCAATCCCTGATGGCTTATTTCAGTGGCAGAAAGTTCTTCTTCTTCGACCGTTTCCTCAATCGTTAGATCAAGACTTTCTTCGCTTTTTGAAGGCTTATCTTCTTCTTGAGGTCTGACGATCTCAAATCCATCATCATCAGGTTCAGACGATTCGTCTATAATGTCTGGGGTCTTCTCAATATTAATATTGTCTTTATTGAAAAGAGATTCTTCCGGATCAAAAACATCGTCGTCCTCAAAATCTTCTGACATTGCCATTTTTGCGGAAGCCTTCGTCGCCCGTCTTTCAACCCATTTGGCCTTAATTTTAGTGGATGTTTGTACAATCCATTGATATAAGTCAAGGTCGAAATTCCAGATGAGAATACTAGCGAGATAGGCTAGAAGAATCATCACTACACCAATAGAACCAACAAGTGAAGACAGCCAATTGTATAGCTCGTAGCCAAATACACCTGCAAGAATGGGGTAGAAATTATGGAAAACCAGGCCGAGCAGCACCCCAAAGAAGGTGACAATCAGCAAGGTGTATTTCAAGGCTATATAAATGTTAAACACCTTTGAATTGGTGTATATTCTTAAACCAACAACGGTTACCAGGTAGGGTAGGGTGAAGGCCGTTAACCCAAAACCATTGTGCATGAGTTGAAATGAAAGCTTAGCACCCAAAAGTTGCATCCAATTGTGAATGGCATCCGGATATTTGTCAAAGTATGCAGCGCTTCCAGAAATGGCACTGTCGTCACTTTTCCAGGTAAAAAGAAATGACAGGAAGGACAGGAACATAAAAATAGCAAACACACAGATTAGCCCACCAACGATTTTTCGCGTTCGCGGGTCTCTCAAAAGCAAGTGGTCAAGCAAATTAACCTTAGGCTTTGAAGCCGTGCTTTTCGATTTTGATTTCTTTTTTGTTTGCTTTTTAGCCATGCAAATGAATTAACCTTAACACGCAAAAATAAAGGCGTAGTGGGGCATTAGAACGACTTATTGGTTAAATGAAGTGTGGAAAATCAAGAAATAGTATAGGTTTCGCCTTCTTCGGCGACAATCGTGTTTTTAAATTCGCTTTGTGCTTCGCTAAGAAGTTCAGCTGTTTCTTCGTATCTAGACGAAAAATGGCCTATAAGTAGCTGATTTACAGAAGCTTTTTTGGCAAACATGCCAGCCTGTAGAGCGGTGCTGTGTCCTGTCTTCTCAGCTCTGTCCAGTAAATTATGCAAGTAAGTAGTTTCGTGGTAAACTGCTGTACAATGACTGAACAAACCGGCTAAATCTGGACGGTATAAGGTGTCGGTTATGTACCCATAACGTATAGGTTTGGGTAAGTCGAAGGTTAATTCTGCATTTGGAACTACCTCGCCATTGGGCAATGAATAGTCATTTCCCAACTTGATTTTTTTGAATTCCTGATGTGGAATCTCAAACCGATTGCAGGCGTCAATATTAAGTTTACGCTCATCCTGTTTCTCAGTAAACAAGAACGCGAAACAAGGAATTCGATGAGAAACTGGAATAGCATTTACCTTCCATTTCGAGGTTTCAATTTGATGTACACGCTCAGGTTCAAGTTCGATAAAGACAAGTTCAAAGCTAAAATGGGCTTGTCCAACTTCAACAAAATGGTTGTGTAGGTTTTCAAGGCCCACAGGGCATATTACCTCCAATTTAGTTTTACGACCATTGAGCGACATGGTGTTGAGTAGCCCCATCAGCCCCAAAAAATGATCTCCATGTAAGTGTGAGATAAATATCTGGGTGATTTTTTGATAGTTAATGCCGTATTCGAGTAACCTTTTTTGGCTCCCCTCTCCACAATCAATGAGAACTTTATGTCCATCAAGTTTTAGAACCTGCCCGCTTGGGTTTCTGGTTTTAGTCGGCGCAGCCGAATTATTACCCAATACGGTTATCGATGCATTCATCGCACAAGAATAGAATATTAATAATAGGATATGCATACAGGCTGAAAATTATATTTTCGTAGCAGATTTCGAAACAACAGTAATCGATCAAATATGAACAAGACAGCATTAATCACTGGGGGGACTTCTGGCATTGGTTTAGCAACTGCAGAACTATTTGCATCTGAGGGGTACAATATCATCATAACCGGAAGGAGACAGGAACGGCTTGAAAAAATTAGTGCTGACCTGACCCAAAAATTTGAGGTAAACGTTCAGACCATGTGTTTTGATGTTCGGGTCAATGAAGAAGTAATAGATTGTCTTGCGGGTCTGAAACAGAACGATACGAAAATCGACGTTTTGGTAAATAATGCAGGTTTGGCCAGTGGTTTGGGTAAGATTCAAAATGGTGATGTGGCCGATTGGGATAAGATGATCGATACCAACGTTAAAGGCTTATTGTATGTGAGCCGGCAAATTATCCCTATGATGATTGATCAAGGCAGTGGGCATATCGTGAATATTGGTTCAATTGCCGGAAAGGAAGTGTATGATAATGGCAACGTGTATTGCGGTACAAAGCACATGGTCGATGCGCTGAACAAGAGCATGAGAAGAGAATTAGCAGAACACGGCATTAAGGTTTCAGCCGTAAACCCAGGGGCTGTTGAGACAGAGTTTTCCATTGTTCGATTGCACGGCAATGTAGAAAAAGCCCAAAATGTGTATCAGGGGTTTGAGAACCTGGTGGCCGCTGACATTGCAGACGCCGTATATTACATTGTTTCCAGGCCAGAACACGTCAATATTAATGACATGATCATTATGCCAAAGGCTCAACCTGCGGCAGGAAATATAATAAGAAATAAAGGATACTAAGGTTAGTAGCCAGCAGATCCTGTTATAGCCAGGTCTCTACTATGCATAACCATTACGGGTACCTTGCTGTTGTTCACTATATCTTGAGAGTACGATCCCATAATCATGCTTACACTTTCGGTGTCTGCCATAATCATAACCAACCCAGCGCGAACTTCTTTCGAATAATTCATAATGGATTTAGACAAATCTACCCCAAATTCGCTGGAGAAAGTCGTCCGAATGCCCCGTTCGTTAAGGTATCTTTCGGTTTGTTTACCATACGCTTTTAGCTTCAATTTAATACGAGGACCATTTTGCTTACTCACACTATACACGTGAACCGTAGCACCAAAAGCCTCAGCCATCATGGCCGCATAAGGCACTTTTTGACGGGTAGTTTCTTCCGTATCCAACGGAAGCAGGATGTCTTGAAGGGCTATTTCTTTGGTGGTTTCCTGAACAGTAATAACCGGGCAGTTGGCCGCACTAACGATACGGAAAGCATTGCTTCCGATCCAAAATGGTTGCCAACCTTCCGTGCTATGGGTTCCAACGATTATTAAGTCGGCGCCAATTTCACGTTCCAGTGTATTAATTTCCTTATAGACCTTACCACTCTTTTGAATATATTCAATATCAATACCCGAACTGGCACTTATCTCGCTAACTGCTTTCTCTATATCTTCTGGGGTGTCTTTGTCTTCTCTGACGACGTAAACCGCGTGGAGTTTAGCCTTAAAGCGTTGAGCAGTATCTGCCGCTTTTTTTAACGCAATGAGAGCTGAGAGAGAGTTGTCGAAACCGACAAGAATGTTATTAATCTGAAAATCCATAGGCAACACTTTATTACTAGTGACGAATATAACGAAACCGTAAAAAAATTAAAAATAAATCGAAGGGAATGTGCAATAATTCTTAAAAAAAATCGTTGCTAACCTTCTATAACTGAATTATTTGGGCTTGAACATCGATTTTTTATAGGTCTTCGTAACTTCCATACACAGAAGAAACGTAGGGTCCGTTAAGAAAAGTATCCGGATCGATATCGGTCTGAAAAATAACCCCTTTCGTTTTACTCTTAATGAGGTAATAGGCCATCTCACAAAGAGCTGCAGCCGTTGTAGATTGAATTGCACGCAGTTTTGCATTCCCGATTTTCATTGGACGAATCTTAATGGATTTTTCGTAATTCCGGAGAAAACCATTTTCGTCTTTGCCCGTCACCGAAGCATAAATGATAACGACATCGTCATCCACCACAGGAATCGTATTCAGCATTATGTCAAATAATTTTTTTGCACGGTTTTCAGAGATAGGAATCTGGCTCAACGTTTGTTCTACCCATTTATAATGACCTGGGTAACGAAGGGTTTTGTAATCGATGTCTGTAATCTTGCTTGCAAATGTTGATGGTATGTTGGCAGCACCACCCGACGTAAAATTGTCTTCATAGACTGTGCCGTCTATTGTAATTAGGCCTCTACCAGAGAGTGCAGGAAATAAGTGTCTTTCGTTATTCCGAACAACAATCGCATCTTTTACATATTCCGTAGCCACACCAATTGGGCTCCAGGTAAATGCATAATGATGTGGAGACGATGCGTGCTTTGACAATGCGCCAACCTTCATGTGCATGCTATCGAGTATATCCGTTTTGTGGTCGTCCTGAAATTCTTGATAAAGTTTGAGCGCAAGAACATTTATATACCCTGGGGCTAAACCTGTTTGAAGAACGAAACCCGTTTCTGCATTTTTAGCCAGATCTGATATTTGCTCGGTTTCAGAAACATATTCCGTAAGGTTGGCATAGTGAAGTTTATGGTCTATGGCATACTTTGCCATTTGAGGTGCGAGACTGCCTGGCACGCAATCCAATAAAACATCGCAATCATCAAGGATTTTTTCTAATTCTCCATTCGAACCGTCCGACATGTCAAAGCCAATTACCGAAGTGGTCCCATGTGCTTTAGATATCCAGTCGATCGCTGAAACAATTTGTCCCTTATTGATGTCGCCCAGTATTACCTTGGTTTCCATGGCTGGATTCGTTTCCAAAAGTAACGCTGCAGCTCGACCAATCCCCCCTGCCCCCGCAATAAATATGTTTCCTTTTATCATTTTGTTTTTGATAAGATTTTGCACAAATTTAATCGAGATTAGCAATGCAGAAGCATGCCAATCGATTGGAACGAAATTTTTGTCTTTGTTTTTGTTTATAGGGGTATCTTCGCCGCGGATTTTAACACGAAATTTTAATGCACATTTTTGTCACTGGAGCAGACGGGCTGCTTGGTAATAACATGGTTCGCCTTTTACTCAAAGACGGCCATAAAGTAAAGGTATTTATTCAAACAGGTAAAGATGAAGGATACCTTAAAGGATTGGATATTGACGTATCTCATGGCGACCTCCTTAACTATTCGGAATTGCTCGAAGCAATGCGTGGCGCTGAGGTGGTAATTAATGCCGCAGCGGTAACAGATACATGGCCTAATCAAGGTCATTTGTACTGGAAGGTCAATGTAGATGGTGTTCAAAACGTAATTCAGGCCGTAAAGGAGAATGACGTCAAGCGTTTGATCCATGTGGGGACAGCAAATTCCTTCGGGCCTGGTGACATGTCAAGCCCAGGAACGGAGAAAAATGCATTCGCTGGAGCTGATTACAAATTGGACTACATAACCTCTAAATACAAGGCTCAGGAAATGATTTTGAAGGAGGTAAACGAAAACAACCTCCCTGCTCTAATCGTTAACCCGACCTTTATGATAGGCCCCTATGATGTTAAGCCGAGTTCAGGTAAAATGATCATTTCTGTTATTCAAGGCAAGGTGCCAGGTTACGCACCAGGTGGACGAAATTTTGTTTATGTAAAAGACGTAGCTCAGGCCATCGTTAACGCAGTAGAGAAAGGTAAAGTCGGTGAATGTTACATATTAGGGAGTACCAACTTGAGCTATAAAGATATGTTTGCCAAGATTGCGGGTTTGTTTGATGTTAAACCTCCAAGCTTAGGTATCCCTGGGTTTGCTGTATTAATATACGGTAAGATATTGTCCATTATTGGTAAATTGTCCGGCAAAGAGCCCGTGATTAGTTACCCGTTAGCGGTCATTTCAAATGAGGATCACTATTATTCGAGTGAAAAGGCGGTACGCGAATTAGGCATGCCCCAAACAGATATCGATTTCGCCATTTCGGAATCCGTTGAATGGTTTAAGGATAAAAAGTATTTATAAATCGAAGTTTTGATAAAGTATTTTATTGGTAAAGTAGTTTGTATTACCGGCTCAAGCCAGGGAATCGGCTATGCGATCGCGAATTCACTCGCCGAA
>CAYZWM010000029.1:12724-24663 GCA_964482155.1 uncultured Chitinophagaceae bacterium
GCTACGGCCCTACTTTTGGGTAAGTCGGGAGCGAAAATAATTTTGAACGGACGAAATGCAGAGAAGTTGCAGGCGGCCCACGACGAATTGGTGAAATATGGTGTGGAGTGTTTTCCGGTAGTCGGAGATGTTTCCAAACCTGAAGATTGCCAAAAAATTATTGAAGAAGGCGTACGACACTTTGGGAAGTTGGATGTGCTTATCAATAACGCCGGTATTGCAAGTCGAGGAAGGATTGAAGAATCGTCTCCCGAAAATTGGAAAAGCATCATGGATATTAACACCCTCGGGGTGGTTAATACGACTTACTATGCGTTACCGCATTTGGAAAAAGCCAATGGGCATGTAATAATCATTAGCACAATGGCAGCCAAAGTAGGTGTGCCAGGTCATGCAGGGTATTCGGTCTCTAAAATGGCGTTGACGGCTTATGCTAAATCTCTCCAAATTGAAATGGCCAACCGCGTTCACTGTGGTTTGGTTTATGTGGGTTTTACGGCTAATGAAAGTGAGAAAAAAATTCTTCGACCCGATGGAACGTACGAAGCCCTCAAAGAACGGAAAGGCATGAAGCTGGCAGGCAGAGATGAAGTGGCTCTAAGCATTGCAAAAGCAATCGTAGGGCGGAAAAACGAAGTCACCTTAAGCGTACTTGGCAAAGTGCAACATATTCTCCTCAAATTTGCACCAGGACTGGTCTATTTTATGTTGAAGAAAAGCTACAAGGATTACGATTCAATGTACTCGTAACCCATTGCGTTGAGATTTGAATTCGTCATATTTCGATCTACCTTTATGGCATGATAGAAAACCTAAAACTGGAGAACATCTTAGTCCTTGACATCGAGACTGTGCCCGCACAGCCAAATTTTGATGCACTGGAGGATCGATGGCAAAAGTTATGGAGTCATAAAGCTCAATATCTGGTTAACGAAGAGCAGAGTCCAGAAGACATATACAGTCGTGCAGGTATTTACGCCGAATTTGGAAAAATTGTTTGCATTTCAGTTGGGGTATTTTATCACAACGAAGACGGCCTTGGCTTTAAGATTAAAAGTTTTTACGGTCACGACGAAAAAGAACTCCTTGTCAATTTCTGTAACCTACTTAATGCAAAGTTTACATCGCCTTCTCAGGCCCTTTGCGGTCACAACGGTAAAGAGTTCGATTTTCCGTTTTTGTCAAGAAGGATACTTGTAAACGAGTTGAAACTACCCTTTTTATTAAATACAGCGGGTAAAAAACCGTGGGAAGTGAACCATATCGACACCATGCAGCTTTGGAAATTTGGAGACTATAAGAGTTATACATCACTTGATTTACTAGCTGCGTTGTTTGACATTCCAACGCCAAAAGATGACATCGACGGGAGTATGGTCCATCAGGTTTACTATGAGGACAATGATTTAGAACGGATCAAGGTGTATTGCCAAAAAGATATTGTAACACTGGCCAATGTGTTACTGAAATTTAGAGGAAACCAAATTCTGTCGGAAGCGCAGATCGTATATGCTTAATAGGTGCAACAAAGGATGAAGAAAAAAGTGAATAAGGCCTTATGGGAAGACTATGAGTTGCTGGATTGTGGAGGACTAAGAAAATTAGAGCGGTTTGGTGAGGTGATATTGATTCGCCCAGAGCCCGGGGCTCTGTGGAAACCAAAGTGGGACAATGCAAAGTGGTTGTCACTTGCTCATGCAGAATGTCGCCAGGTATCTAACCACAAAGCGGATTGGAAAAAGCTAAAAGCCTTTGCGCCCAAATGGCAAATATCCTACCCACTCGGAGGGAAGGATATCGTATTTAACCTTCATCTAACGGGTTTTAAGCATGTCGGAATTTTTCCGGAACAGCATGTCAACTGGAGTTTGATTTATGATCGTGTGCGAAGCATGAAGGATAAGGCTAAGGTCCTAAATCTATTTGCTTATACCGGTGGTGCCTCGCTTGCTGCAAAACGAGCGGGTGCTGACATTGTCCATGTCGACAGCATTAAACAGGTGGTGAGCTGGGCCAGAAACAACATGGAGTCAAGTGGATTAAGTAATATCAGATGGGTGGTGGAGGATGCGCTAAAATTTGTGGCAAGAGAACATAATCGGGGTAATAAATATGATGGTATCATTCTAGACCCACCGGCATTTGGCATGGGAGCTAAAGGCGAACGTTGGAAACTTGAAACCTCTATTAACGAGTTGATGAAAAATGTTGCTGGAGTGGTAAACCCGAAGTCCCACTTTGTCATTTTAAACACCTATTCACCTGGATTTACACCCTTGGTGGTTGAAAATATTTTAAAAAATCATTTTGGACAAAGCGAAAAAATAGTTGCCCGTGAGCTGTTTTTGAAGAGCGAATCTGGATTTAGAATGCCCACTGGTGTAAGTGGTTTGGTGATCCATAAGTGAGAATATGTAAATATAATTTAATCGCATGCAGCGAATCAGAAATGTGGTGCGTCATTATGCATAATGACGCACTGTTCCTATTGTGCTGATGCAATAACATATAAGGTGATCTTTTTTGATCATTTTGATGTAAACTGCACCACCATTAGGGAACATCGTTTATGTTATGTTTAGTTATGAGTAATATGTTTACTTACACATATACAGTCTGTTGAACGACTGAGCCGCAACTTTATTTAACAGTTGATAGACATTGAAATGACACATAAATTGTAAATTTGTAATACGTGACAAGAACAGGGTTTTTACTTTCATTGTTGGTTTTCTTTTCATTGGTTTCGATGGCGCAGTCGCCTACCGTTCATGCAACAGGTTTGAAATTTTCGAATGTCTTTTGCAATGAGTTAAGGATTGCATGGAGTTCTGGCAACGGAGACGCACGGATAGTCCTGGCAAGTGAGGCTTCGGCTGTGGATACGTTTCCGACTGATTTTCAGTCGTATAACGCTAATCCTCTTTACGGAGGCGGAACTAAATTAAGGAAAAGTTATTCGGTGTATAGTGGCACTGGAAGTTTTGTAAACATTACTGGTTTAAAAAAAGGAACCACCTATTATTTCGCAGTTTACGAGTTTAACAACAATGCCGGACAGTATGAATACCTTACGGGTGGAGGTTTTGCAAGCGGGAATGTAACCACTGGAGGCATTACGGCCGATTTTGATATTAATGATCGTTTTCAATGCTTTGATGGAAATTATTTTACGTTTACCAATAAATCTTCGAATACCGTTGGAGGCGGTATGACCTACAAATGGAATCTGGGAGAGAATCCATCCTCCTTTAAAACGACTAAAGACATCACTCATACCTACGTTAAGGGTGGGATATTCAAGGTTAAACTTACTGTGACAACTACAGGTTGCGAAACGGATACCATTATTCGGGATACCGTTGTGGTACCTTACAACGTCGATTTTGGTTTAGACACCATGATTTCGAAAGACACCATTGTATGTTATGGAAACATTCAATTTAATCTGAAGAATCAATCTGTGGTACCCAATCCACCTATTTATGGTGCATGGGATCGGAGTAGAAGCACCTGGACAACCAGCCAGGGGCATAAAGGAACGGCGTTTAATTTCGATTTTCAAACGGACGTACCAGGAAAAATTACAGTTAGACTGGTTATGGCCAGACAGGTTCAGAAAAACGGAGAATATTGTTTGGATAGTATTGAACGAGTTCTGGAAGTGCGCCCACCGCCTTTAGATAGTGCTGACATAAACTTTAGTGATTCAATCTTATGTTTGGCGACGAATGAATTTACCTTTAACCACAGCTCTCCAGATATCGTAAAAACGACCTGGTGGTATGGCGACGGTGCATGGTCTAATGACAATCCAGCGGTTCATAAGTATTCAAGTCAGGGTAGGTTCGAGGTTCTTCTTGAAGTGGAAGATTTTAACGGTTGTGTAGGTGAGTATGCAGATACGATTGAAATTGTCGCTACACCAAATAATTTCTTTTCCGGTTTAAGTGGTACATATTGCATCGGTGATCCTATGGTCAATCTAAAGCCTAATTTGTCAGGTGGCCAGTTTAAAGGGAATCTGGTAAACGGAATAGACTCAACCTTTGATCCAAATACCGTAGGAACATACACCATTGAGTACGTATACACCATTGGAAATTGTAAGGATACGTTTTCAGTTGTGACTCAAGTGCTTGACCGACCTCAATTTAGCATTGGTGCCGATACCATTATTTGTGCAAATACAGATGTAACGCTGCAGGTTGACGTGGCCGGGCTTAATTATAATTGGGATGATCAATCAACCAATCAAACCAGAACCGTTAACCAGCCAGGAGTGTATTGGGTTAAAGCGGACGATGGACAATGTAGTTTTTCAGATACGGCCGAGATAGTGAGGGTAACCTTACCAAAATTGAATCTTGGGAATGATACGTCCATTTGTGGAGGTGAAGTGTTGGAATTTGACATTTTTGCGGATGCCGGAACCATTACCTGGAGCGATGGAAACCAGGATGGATTTAAGCGAAATTTGACCGAATCTGGGTTTTATAAAGCAACCATAAACCACCCTTGTGGGGTCGTGTCGGATTCAATTTTAATTGAGATCTTGCCCACCGCGTGCGACATTTTTATTCCAAACGCATTTTCGCCCAACAGCGACCAATTAAACGAGATGTTTTATCCTCTGGGCTTATTCAAATTTACCAGCATGATGATTTTTAATGAATACGGAATGAATTTATTCGAATCGTATGAAGCAGGTGTTGGCTGGGATGGAAAAGTACTGGGGACAGTTTGTCCTCCGGGAACGTACTATTTCCTTATTCGATATCAACTTCCCGAGAATGGGGTCTACACTAAAAAGGTAGCAACAGGCCCAATTTATCTTATGTGGTAAGGGAGACTGAGACTATAACAAATAGTTTACACCCACCGCTAATCCAAATTGAAACAAACGCAACGAAGCCAAGTCGTCTTTCGATGTACTTAACAACGGATAGTTGAATGCAGGTTGTACGCTGAAATTTGAGTGCTCGTCAAGTCGATATTCAAATCTGGCACCAAGATTCAATGCAACGTTGAACGTCGATGACGTATAGTCGTTACTAATTGAAAACCGGTCTTCACCACCGACCGAAAAGCCAGGTAAACTCACCTTGGTGTTATCCTGAATAAGAAAATCAAAATCAAATCCCGACGTGAAATAGAATTTCATTTTACTGTTAAACGTTTCTCGTGTAAACGCCTTTTGATACACCACAGGTATAGAGAGGTATCTGTATTTGTGATAGAAGTATGCGTCCTTTTGGGCAATGGTTTGCGACAGGTCGATAATTCGGCCAATTTCTGGATGAACCGTGTCATGAAACTGGAGGTCTTCTTTTATACGCGTAAAACTGAGTCCTTTGTAGTATAATCCTATTTGGATGGCGGAATATTTATCGAGGCCGAATAAGAGTTTACACCCTGCACTCCAGCTTTGACGTGGCTTATCCAAACCGTTTAGGGAATCTTTAATGCTCGTGTTAGTTGACCCATTTAAGGAAATCACACGGTATCCTATTCCGGGCATAAGAAACGCTTCTATCCGAGTTTGTGCGCATACGGGTAATGCGAATAAGCCTATAAAAAGGATGGTCAATAATTTTCTCACTCGTTTATTTTTTCTTTAGAAATAATTAAGAAACGTCGGTATAAGAACAGCGATGCCAGTATCAGGGCAATGGTCAATGCAATCCATATTCCGACCATTTTTAGATTCCAGGCAATGCCTAAAACGTAGGCCAAAGGCAAGGCCAATACCCAGTATACCATTAATGTTATAAGAGACGGAACTTTTGTGTCGTTCATGCCTCGAAGCAAGCCGAGACTTACTGCCTGAATGCCGTCAAAAAATTGGAACAAGGCGGCCAATATCATCAATTGTGATGCAATATGAATAACCTCTAGGTCATCAGTAAATATACGAACCAAAGGTTCACGGAAAAGGACAAAAAGGATGGCAAAAATGGCCATAAAAACGGAGACCATTGAGCTTGTATTTCGACCTATTTCTAGGGTTCTTTTGTATTTTTTCTGAGCCCAAGCTTCGCCCGTTTTAATCATTCCCGCCACACCAATACCACTACCAAACATATACGTAAGAGAGGCTAGTTGAATGGCTATTGTATGGGCCGCTAGGTCTTTTTCTCCAATCCATCCGGCCATAATTGCTGCTCCTGCAAAGGCAGAGACTTCGAAGAAAAACTGCGCACCACTGGGTATGCCTAATTTGAGTAAATTTTGAACATGTACCTTGTGTAATTTTGTCCAAAACGTAGAAATTCGGAATCGAATTTCCGGTTTTCGAAGGCAATAAACCATCACATATACAGCCATAAACGAACGACCAATCAAGGTTGCATATCCTGCACCAACCAAACCGTACGCCTTAAATCCTAAATTACCGTAGATCAATACCCAATTTAAAAAAACATTCAATCCTAAAGCCAAAAATGTAGCCGTCATTGCTGCTTTTGTCAGGTTATGTCCGTCGGCTACAGACTTGAGGGTTAGATACAAAAACATAGGCCAAACGCTGCACGCAATAATTTTAAAATATGGCTTTGCTTCGAGGTTAATGCCTTCGGTCTGTTGAAAAATATGAAAGTAACGATGAAGTACCAACAACACGCCAAAGGTTAGGATGGATACCATAAGGGTAATAAACAACGAAGCACCAATTAAACTTTCCGTTCGCGGCTCTTTGCGTGTTTGTTCTCCGGCAATGTTGGCAGAAAAAACCATCAGTACACCAATACCAAAAATAGTAGCAATAAAGTAAACTGTATTGGAAATACCTGCAGCTGCAAGAGGAAGATAACCCAGTTCTCCTACCATGGCATTGTCGATCAAACCCATAAGAACCAAACCGATGTTACCGGCAACCACCGGAGCTCCAAGTTTAATTAACGATCTGATAATCTTCGGATCGAAATACCGACTTTTTTGCATGCGGCAAAAGTAGTCTAACATGTATTGCCTGAACAAAAAAAAATGCATGTGCTCTTTTTGCATACTGTGAAGATATACTTGGGCAAACTTTGTGAAAATTGTGTTGCTTTGTCTTAGTGAAAAAATTGGTTGTATTAACGGGAGCTGGCATCAGTGCAGAAAGTGGTATTCAAACCTTTCGTGGGTCTAATGGCCTGTGGGAAGGACATGACATTATGGAGGTAGCGAGTCCGGAAGGATGGAAAAAGAATCCAACTCTGGTTCTGGACTTTTACAACAAGAGAAGAGAAAATGTATTAAATGTGGAGCCTAATGCGGCGCATTATGCACTTAACGAGTTGGAGTCTGTGTTTGATGTTCGCATCATAACTCAAAACATAGACGACTTGCATGAACGAGCCGGAAGCAAGCACATACTGCACCTTCATGGGGAAATATTAAAGAGCCGAAGTTCTCTGGACGAGAGTCTCATATATGTAATGAAGAAATCGACCATAGATGTTGGAGAGACATGCGAACTGGGAAGCCAGCTTAGACCTCACATCGTTTGGTTCGGAGAGGCCGTTCCAATGATCGAAAAAGCTGCAGAACAAGTTGCTGAGGCTGATATTTTGGTTGTAATTGGTACAAGTATGGAGGTATATCCAGCTGCGGGGTTAACCCAATTCGCTCCTCTAAACTGTCCCATTTATCTCATAGACCCGAATCCATCCCATTCAGCGGGCAAGAACTTTAAGCACATTGTTGCTGGTGGGAGTGAAGGCCTGGAATTGCTTCGAAAAGAAATAATAGACTAACTTGGCTTGATAATGAACCGTCAATTAGCAGCGATCATGTTTACCGATATTGAGGGATATACGGCCTTGATGCAAAAAAATGAGAAGCAGGCAATTGTGGTGAGAGATAAACACCGACTGATCTTCAATTCATCCACTTTACAGAATAACGGGAGAATACTTCAATACTTTGGTGATGGGACGCTGAGCACATTTGATAGTGCGATTGACGCCGTTCAATGTGCGATAGAAATGCAGCTGAAGTTTCGAGAAGATCCCATCATTGATGTCAGGATTGGTATTCACATTGGAGACATTGTTTATCGCGAAGATGAAATTATAGGAGACGGGGTAAATGTAGCCGCACGAATAGAATCCTTAGCCGTAGCTGGCAGCGTTTTTGTTTCCGGCAAAGTGTACGAAGAAATAAGAAACCAGGAATCGATTGCCGCTACCTTTCTAAAACCCGTAAAGTTTAAGAATGTTGAGAACCCCATTGATGTTTATGCCATATCGAATGTTGGCCTCATTGTTCCTGACCCAGATCATTTGAGGAAAGGAAAAATAGACATCAAACCCGTTGATAAAAGAGATTTAAAGTTCACGAATGTTTTACGGAGTAAAGCCCGAATACTATGGGTGCTTTTTGGCCTTGCCATTCTTGGCCTCGCTGTGTTCAAGTACGTTACGTTTGACAACCAGACGGACTATAACACCGGTTTAGAAACCTACGATCATTCCATAGCTGTTTTGGCTTTTGAGAATATGAGTGGTGATCCAACTAATGAATATTTCAGCGATGGCATTTCTGAGGAAATTTTGAATTCATTGGTTCAGGTAGAAGGCCTGAAAGTAGCGGGTAGGACATCGGCATTTTCATTTAAAGGGAAAAATGAAGATATCCGTTCCATTGGACATAAACTCAATGTTAAAATGGTTTTGGAAGGGAGTATACGCAAAGCAGGAGATCGGGTACGTATTACAGCTCAACTGATCAATGTGGCCGATGGATTTCATATTTGGTCGGAGACGTATGACCGTAAATTGGAAGACATTTTCGCGATTCAGGAGGAAATTGCTGGACAAATTGTTGCGAAGCTTAAACTTCAATTTCAAGATTCAAATATGGAAGAAGTGACCACACCCAATATGGATGCTTATGATGTATTGTTAAAGGGGATTTACTTTTCTAACAAAGACTATGAAGGCACGAAAAAGGCCATGGAGTACTTTCAAAAGGCTGTACAAATTGATTCCAACTACGCCACGGCATACGCCTGGATTGGAGATACATATATTAATTATTCGGTATACGGGTTTATGTCCAGTGCCGAAGCCTATGCCCATGCGAGGTCAGCGGCACAAAAGGCGCTTAGTCTGAATTTAAATGAGCCTCTTGCGCATAAGGTATTGGCGTATGTTCATCTTAATTACGATTGGGACTGGGACGCAGCTCGACTAGAATACGCTCAGGCGGTTCAAAATGGGTTACAAGCCCCGGATCACTTTATTACGCTGTACGATATTTTCGTTAACGAAGAGTTTGATAAATCAATCGCAGCAGCCGAGGAAATTCTTGGTCGAGATCCCTTCCATATTCAAAGTCATTGGCACCTGGGTTTGTCTTATTATTTCGCCCGCAGATACGACGAGGCTCTGACCTCCTTTAATGAGGCTTTAGAGCTTGACAGTAATTACAGTGAGGGGTATAGGTGGAAAGGCTTAACACTGGCCAAGCTAGGGAAGTTTGAACCTGCAAAAGTCGCGTTGAAGACGGCACTTGACATCACCTATGGTCAGGGTCCTGCAAAGCTGGATGCACTGGTGGTAGACGTACTCATGGGAGAGAATGAAGAAGTGCTTCAGCAACTAAAGGAATGGGAAAAATCGGAAACCTATGTTGAGCCTATGGGACCGGCCATATTATATGCGTTGCTGGAAATGCCGCATGAGGCCACCGTATGGCTGGATAAAAGTTATCATGAACGTTCGTTTATGATGGTGTCTTTAAAATTCTACTGGCCGTGGGATCCGATTCGGAACGATACCCGGTTTGTTGAAATATATGATCGGATGAATTTCCCTGAATAAGGAATGCCTTTAGGAAAAGACTCAATTCTAGTAATTAAAAGGATTTACCAATACCGAGACCAAACCAGAATGGTTGATGCCACGCCTTTGGTGAAATACCGACCCGAGACGAGAAAGTCGCAGAAAGGTATTGACCTTTTGTCATTTGAGCATACTCAGCTGGTCTTTGGTTGTACTCTTCGTCCGAGATTGCAAAACGGGCATAATCTTCGGCATCGTAAAGGTCTTTTACTACAAACAGTGGGCTGTAGAAAAACTTAAAGATCAAACCATTTATAACTGTAGTTGACCGAATACCAATATTTGGGGTAAGGTAAATAGCGGAGGAAGGATAAGAATTATTCACGGAAACGTAAGCATTGTTTATACCCCTGATATAGGAGAGACCTATACCCAAATCCATTTTGTTATGTCTCCATGGACGAATTGTATTAAAACCAGCGGAAAGCGTAAGCGGACGATATACGTTTGGTGCCTTGAGATGCGAGCCTACACCCATCCTAAACATGATTTGCGTGGAGTCTATTTTGAGAAGTTCAAATTCAGATTGTAGGTTGATAAAATAACCAACGCCAAGGCCTTCGATGGTGACCACTTTCTCTCGTTTAGATTTTTGGGCAAAAGTCTTAAGATCCGAACCAAGACCACAAAGGATGATGGACACAAATAGAATTTTGATCATGATGGTTGATTTGCTCAAACGGGTTTCGTCATTGGTTTAAATTATAGACGTAAAAAAAAGCGGAATTGTTGCCAATTCCGCTTTAAATAATGAATATTAAAATTTATTTTACTTCTTCGAAATCAACGTCTTCAACGTTGTCTGTTTCAGCACCTTCTTCTGCGTTAGGAGCATCGCCATTTTCATTGGCTTGATCTCCACCTGACGCAGCGCCTTCAGCTTGCTGTGCATTGTACAAATCTTGTGAAGCAGCTTCCCATGCTTTGTTTAACGCTTCCATATGGCTGTCGATACCTGCATTGTCTTTTGCTTCAACTGCTTTTTTCAATTCGTCTTTAGCACTTTCAATAGCTGCTTTTTTGTCGTCTGGAATTTTATCTCCGTATTCCTTAAGCTGCTTTTCAGTGGTAAATACCAACGTATCTGCCTGATTGAATTTCTCAATAGACTCTTTCGCTATTTTATCCGCTTCAGCATTTGCCTCTGCTTCTTTTTTCATTCGAGCAATTTCGTCTTCGCTCAAACCACTTGATGCTTCAATTCGAATTTTTTGCTCCTTACCAGTTCCCTGATCCTTAGCGCTTACATGCAAAATACCATTTGCATCAATATCGAAGGTTACTTCAATTTTAGGTATACCTCGTTGTGCTGGTGGTATATCAGAAAGATGGAATTTTCCGATCGACTTATTGTCTGTTGCCATGGATCGTTCTCCCTGAACAACATGAATTTCAACAGATGGTTGGTTGTCGCCAGCTGTTGAGAAGACTTCAGCCTTTTTGGTAGGTATCGTCGTGTTTGACTCGATAAGTTTTGTAAAGACACCTCCTAAGGTTTCAATACCCAAAGACAATGGCGTTACGTCAAGCAACAACACATCTTTTACCTCTCCAGTTAAAACTCCACCTTGAATAGCAGCGCCTACGGCAACTACTTCATCCGGGTTAACCCCTTTTGATGGTTTCTTACCAAAGAATTTTTCAACTTCTTCCTGAATTCTAGGAATTCGGGTTGATCCTCCTACAAGGATAACTTCATCTATTTCACTTGCACTTAAGCCTGAATCTTTCAATGCTTTTTTACATGGATCTAAACTTCTTCGGATCAATTCGTCCGCTAGTTGTTCGAATTTTGCTCTTGAAAGCTTTCGAACAAGATGTTTAGGTACACCATCAACAGGCATAATGTATGGAAGGTTGATTTCGGTCTCGGTACTGCTTGAAAGTTCAATTTTAGCTTTCTCAGAAGCTTCTTTTAAACGTTGTAAAGCCATAGGGTCTTTTCTCAAGTCGATGTTCTCATCGCTCAAAAACTCCTCAGCCAACCAATCAATAATTACCTGATCAAAATCATCACCACCAAGATGAGTATCACCGTTGGTTGATTTTACTTCAAACACACCTTCACCCAATTCAAGAATGGAAATGTCGAATGTTCCACCACCTAAA
>CAYZWM010000030.1:0-24453 GCA_964482155.1 uncultured Chitinophagaceae bacterium
TCATATACATGCAGTATAGCATACACGTAATTAAAATGCAAATAAAATGTAATTAGATTATCGTTAATTACTGATTAAACTAACAATTGAGATGTCGCATATCTTTGGTATATAATGAACCGAGGTTCTGTCGCATTAACTTGTGCAATTTGCCAAATCTTTAGATTTACTCCATTTAAACTACTCCTATGTACAGGCGTCACAGATATCCAAAGGCCATCATTCTTCAAGCAAGTCATTTACTCAATTCGTCAGATTAATGTAACAAAACCTTTGAGATGTTCTTGTAAATAAATTCATTGATATTCGACTTATTGCTTTTTTTTCTAGAAATTGCAAGTTTAGTAGGTAGAATAAGAATTGGTTTGAGTCTATTCCTATCTGGATAATCATTGCATTTCAACACTTATTGATGGCAAACCCTTTTAAAGAAATACAAACAGAAATAATCGATCAATACCTGAACGACGATAATCCTCGACCATGGATTGTAGGTTTTAGCGGTGGAAAAGACTCGACCATGTTGCTCCAAATGGTGTGGTATGCAGTGGCAACAATTCCACCAGAGATAAGAAAAAGGTCTATTTATGTAGTATGTAATGATACTCTAGTTGAAAATCCGAAAGTGGCCAGTTATGTTGACTCAGTTTTAGAGAAGATTCAAGAGGCTGCACTCAAACAAAGTATGCCAGTCTTGGTTCACAAAACCAAACCTGCTCTTGAAGATAGTTTTTGGGTCAATCTAATTGGCAAAGGATACCCTGCGCCAAACAATTCCTTCCGATGGTGTACGGATCGGTTAAAAATAAACCCAACTACAAGATTTATTTTAAACAAAATTGGTGAGGAAGGAGAAGCAATCATATTGTTAGGAACTAAAACAGACGAAAGTTCACAACGATCTCAATCGATTAATAAAAATGAACGGACTGGAGAACGATTAAGAAAACATCCTCTCCTTAATGCATATGTGTATGCTCCCATAAAGGATGTGAAAATTGTTGATTTATGGCAATATTTGCTTCAAGCACCATCACCATGGGGTGCAAAAAATCGAGATTTAGTGACTATGTACCGTAATGCTAGTGAAGGGGACTGCCCTTTAGTAATTGACAGCACAACACCATCTTGTGGGAATGGTCGTTTTGGCTGTTGGGTTTGCACGGTTGTTCAACGAAACAAGTCTATGGAAGTGTTGATTGACAATGGCGAGGAGTGGTTAGAACCAATGTTGGATTTTAGGGATTTGTTGGTTGAAACCAGGAATTTAAGAGAAGCGCGAGAGGAGAGAAGGAGAAATGAAAATGGACCTGTAGACAATGGTAAGCCAACTGAAATGGGGCCATATACTCCTATGTACCGGGCGAAGTACTTGGAGGAGCTACTACAAACCCAAAGAAGTATTCAAGTTGATTTTAATCAAGATATTAAGCTAATCACAAACCAAGAACTTGTGGCAATTCAGGTTATATGGCATAGAGATGCTATTTTTAATCATAGTGTTGCAGAAATATACAATAAGGTTGTTTAAAGGGTAGGGGTTTGGGGATACTCCCAAACAAGATGTTTGTTGTGCAGTGTCAACTTTTAGATTTGAATCAAGATATTTATATATCTGTATATTGATTTAAAGGATGGGGTGAACTTCAGTGTCAAGTAGGCTAATGACCTATATTCCGTATCAGTCCCCATTCTTTAATTATGTTGCTTAGAACCATTTAGAATAGTAGCCACCATCATAGACTGAAGGAAGGGCTTTTAAAGGTCTTAGTTTTTGCAACTATTTATTATAACTAATATCAAAAGTATGAAATTCAAAGATGCCTTGGGTATTGATATATCCAAAAACACGATTGACGTACATCTATGGTCTAATGACTCTTACCGACAATTTAGCAATTCGTTAAAGGGATTCAAATCCCTGCTTTTGTGGTCACAAAAGAAACCCAATTTAAAGCTTCATGAAGTCATAATTTGTTTTGAAAACACAGGTTTGTATTCTCTACATCTAGCAACATTCTTTAGCAATGAAAATATCACCTTTTACATGATAAATCCATTAGAGATTTATCGCTCTTTGGGGATTGTTCGTGGCAAAAATGATAAAGTAGATGCAAAAAGAATTGCAGAGTATGCGTTCTTAAGAAAAGACAGTCTAAAACCATTTACTCTGCCCTCCAATAATATCCTTAAACTTCAGCGATTACTTACTATAAGAGAAAAACTTGTCAAGCAAAGATCAGGGTATTTGACGGAATCGAAAGAGTATACTCCAATCCTCAAAAAAGCTGAATATGTAACACTTTTTGCTGTAACTGATAAAATGATCCATTATCTAAGCAAGCAGATTAAAACAGTGGAACTAGAGATAAAACATTTAATCGAATGTGATCTCAAAATGGCTGAATTGTACCACCTTATCACTTCAGTAAAAGGAGTTGGTTTTGTTTTGGCCACACATCTTCTTGTGGCAACAAATTGCTTTTCTTCATTTAAGGATGGTAGAAAATTTGCTTGTTATGCTGGAATTGCTCCATTTGAAAAGCAATCCGGTATTTCTTTAAAAACCAAAGGTCAAGTAAGTCATTATGCAAACAAAAAGCTCAAAACATTATTAAACCTTGCCGCTTTTTCAGCTGTCCAGTTTAATCCAGAAATGAAACTATATTATCAACGGAGATTAAAACAGAATAAAAGCAAAATGAGCTCCATAAATATCGTAAGAAACAAAATTGTTCATCGAGTTTTTGCTGTTGTGAAACGAGGAACACCATATGTTCCTCTGCATAATTTCGCAGCATAAAACTATATTCTATTTCTCTTGATTTTGTCTTAGAATACGGAATGACAAACTATCTTGCCTCATTTTGTTAACTTTCCGTTTTTTCAAGTATATGAGATATTTACTCAAAATAGGACTACTAGTTGGTTTGACAATGTTTTTCAACATTTTCCCAGTACTAGGGTCAGTTCACTTAACGAGCAACGACACTTTAGATCGCCTGCATATTTACTTTAATACTTATGGAATTGTGAAATATTATGGTGCCAAGAAACCTCAACCATTGGAAGCAAGGTTTAAACGAGATATTCATGAAATACTAACTTTAGACCTGGTTGACTACAAGAACTTGTTGAAGGACCTTGTTTCAAATGTGAATCCTAAAGATACAACCTTGCCAATTATAAATAATCACTGCCTCAGCATCAATGAAGATTATTTCCAGTCCGTCCTTTTGGATTTTGAAACCAAAGTGAAAATCAGCCATTTGTTGGCTTCCGGTGCCAATAGAGCATATAAAAAATCGAACAAATGGAGAGTGCCAAAGAAATGGAAGAATAATCAGAAAGAACTCGAAATTGAGAATTGTCTTCTCGGCATTTGTGACCTCTGGAATATAATTCGTTTTTACTACCCTTATCGAGACCTGTTAAACCTAGGAAACACTCGTGAATTTGACAACATCATTCTTCAGTTTTACCGGAGCAATAAACCCATTTCTAAACGATACTATAAAGCTTTGCTTGAAGTGGCATCGCTCATAAACGATAACCATACTTTGTTACGTCTTAACAATTCCTACAATCTTGAAACGCTTGTTCTAGGTAATGGTTACCCGAGAATTGGAGTCACGATGAATTATGGCGTCATGACAATTAGTAGCCTACATGGAGCTGTTGAGAAAAAGTATGGACTCAGCATTGGAGATACTATTACTCAAATCAACGGCTTAGACCCTAAAACCGATATGACGAGATTTAACTACCTACTTAGTGCCGAGCATGAGGGTGATAAGGAAAGCCACTATGCAACTCACTATGCTCTCCGTGGTTGGTATGATGAGATCAAATCACTCCACGTAAAGGTAAACAGCACAAAAATGGTAGTTAACCTTCCTTGCTTAACAACAATCAATTCTTCAATTTCCGTTGGGAACAAGCACCCTGTGCGGCACTTTCAACAAATCAATGACTCTACGGTATATGTCCAACCATTTTTAGATAGGAAGGATTTTAAAAGACTTAAGGAAGCAAATTTTGAGAATATGATTCTGGATTGCAGAATTTACCCCAACATGAGGTCTTGGAAGATCATAAATAGACTAAATCCAGCCGAGAAACATATGTATAGTATTGGAAATGTTCGAACACCATGTAAGACGCGTTTCATGAAGGTCAGGTATCGCTACATATACTTTTCAAGATTTGTTAAAAATTTTGAGACTAAAACATATGTGTTACAAGATGAAGAGACTATCAGTTTTGGAGAATCTGTGCTTCTAGCCCTTAGGTATGCGGGAACCAAGCGGACAACTTTTTTTGGGTCTAACTCTTCTGGTACTTTCGGTGGAGTGAATTACTTTCAGTTGCCGGGTGATGTTTTATTCCAGATGACAGTTGAACGGCAACAAAGTGTCGATGGTAAGGTTTACCAGTATCTAGGTTTGTCACCAGATTTTGTCATTGACCTTGACTATTGGTCACCTGAAGCAATTTGGGATGTTCTCAGTACCATTGATGCGGACAAATGATCAACAAGATGAAACTGGGGTTGGAATGCAGCCTGAAATTAATTAAGGATAACAAGTTCAGGTTCTGTCGCATTAATTATTTTTTGAGCATTTTTCATCGAAATGCAAGCATTTCGAAAACCTTAAAAATCTCGTTACCAATAACTTATGTTTTCAGTTTTTGTAATATTTGACGAAAATTGGTTGATTTAGAATTAATGCGGTTAACGTCGAGTTCATCGAAAATTTATTCTCATATAAGTACATTTGCTGTCATTCCTTCAACAACGCAACATATGCAAACCATTTTTACTTGTGATTTAGCCACTATTGATACACGGTCATACCCAAAAGTCTTTGTGAAAGTAAACGATGTTGACCCCAATATTAATCAGGTAACAGAATTCCTCGATTTATGGGATTCAATGTTAGCTGCCAATGAAGGCCCTATTGTTGCCATTGCCGATGGGACAATGATTACGTGGATAAATGGCACTGCGATTAGAAGTCTTGGTAGTGGGATCAAGAGAATAGAGAAAAAATATAAAGCCCGTCATCGGTTGGTGATCACAGTTGTACCAAATAACACAGTAGACATTCTTCTTCGTGCCTTCAATGCCGTTTCTGAATTGAAAACTCAGCACAAAATGGTCAAATCAATGGAGGATGCTATAGCAATGGCTGACCGTGAGGTTGCCTTATCGGCATTTAACAGGATGCTTGAATAAACCAATTCAAGGCAAACCGCTAACTGTTGAATCATGGGTACACATGTACCAAAAGAATATGAGGCAACCATAAAGACCCTGAAAACGCCGATTTAGAAGTGGAAAAGTTCGTAGATTCAATCCCAGTATAAAATTGAAGCCATCCAGTTTCTGTTGCATTAACTTTAAAAGATATTAATTCTCATAAAGTTATTTTGATTTATCCGGCTAACGACTTGAATGTAGCAAACCAATTTGACCCTGAATCTGCTATTTGATCCTTTCTAATAAAATTGATGATTTCAATCCCTGCGAGTGTGCGTTGAGCTGATTCAAACTCTTTGAAACCTGTTGTTATGCCTAGCAACCATCAAGAATCTGAAAAACGATAAACTGAAAAACAGGGTTCTGTCGGGGTAAAAACTTGGACAACCATCATGCTACCACTATTAAATAATGTTGTTGGTAGTGGTGTAGGACAAGATAGAGCTCAGGCCACAGAATCGTTTAATCAGGCTCAGGTGTAGTATTAATAATAGGGATTGACTTACAACTTTAACCCAAAAATATTTTCCATGGGTTAAGTTTCTAGCTAAACCTGTTATTCCAGCTTATGAAAAGTATGTTGGCCTAAGTTGAGAGCGTGTGGTTCTGTCACATTAATACGGTTTGGATCTGAAAATACCATTTCCCCTATTCTTATTAACCGGCTAAGGACTTAAATGTTGAATACCAATTTGATTTACAATCTTTGATCTGGTTCTTTCTTATTATGTTGATCGCCTCAATTCCGGATAGCGTTCGTTGAGCTGATTCAAACTCCTTGAAGCCAGTGCTTATTACAATCCTTCGTTTGACATGCCTATGATCTTTCTCTACAATGTTATTCAGATATTTCACTCTTCTTATCTTGATCTTTGTCAGTGAAAGGCTTCGCTTATTTACAGTCCGAATACCCGCTGTATTAGCTCCACTCTTATCAATGTTGATCAGTCTTGGTTTGCCATTATTCCCAATGGCTTTGTTCAAAAACTTCTGTGCAGAGCCTTTCATCCTACGTTTGGTTAACAAGAAGTCGATCATCTCCATACTTATCTACTGCTCGATATAAGTATCTATCCTTCCCTGCTACCTTGATATACGTTTCATCCATTCTCCAACTGTCACAAACCTTCTTTTTCCGTTTATGCATGTTTGCTTCAACCATTGGACTGAACTTGAACACCCACCTTTGGATTGTGGAATGGTCTACTTTCACTCCCCTAATTCGTAAAATTTCTTCTACATCTCGGTAACTCAGTGTGAATCTCAACTTAAAATATACAGCTGGAAGAATGATTGCCTTTGGATATCTGTGACGCTTGTACATAGGAGTAGTTTAAAAGGAGTAAATCTAAAGATTTGGCAAATTGCACAAGTTAATGCGACAGAACCCTAAGTACTCTTATGGTCAATGGTGGCCTAGATTTTAGAGGGACACGCGTTAATGTTGGCTGCGCGCCATCGAAACACTTATTCTGGCTACATTCTCAATATCAGGGGCCCGCCTGAAAGTTACAGTTATATGCGACTTTCAACATTTGAAATAGTATATTTGCTTATGCTTAAACATTCGCTAGCTTTAGTCTTGATAGCTACTGGGGCTCTATGCAACGGTCAAAACTTCGGTATTCTTCCTTCTCAGCAGGTTGACTGTGAAATCAGTGCAACCGAGGTCAACGAATTCAACATAGTCTTTTCAACAGGTACACCTGAAGCAATCACCTATAGTTGGGAGTTGTTGGAAAATTCAATACCTCTCGATTGGGATTATTCTTTGTGCGACTACACAAGTTGCCATATAGGCATTCCAGAAAGCGCTATAATGACAAGAATTTCTCTTGATGAGGCTACAAATGGGACACAGGGCTTTTTGAAGATGAATGTGCTCATTGCACCCTCAAATGGCTCATATGTGGCACGTTTTTATGTGTACGATTCTGCTGATCGCAATCGTGGAGATACGGTGGCTTTTAATTTTACCAACGGGACAGTCGCTGTTTCCGATTTGGTTAAAAATACAGAGGTAAACTTGTATCCCAATCCGACACTGGGCTACCTCATCGTGGAGACCGAAAATAGAAATTCAGAAATAACAGTTGTCGACTTAACGGGTCGAGTTATGATGCAGAAAAATCTGGTTGGTATAGAGGGGCATCGACTAGATCTTTCAGACATGAGGTCCGGGGTTTACATGGTTCTTTTAAGATCTGAAGGTGTTCTGCGAAAATCGAGAGTTTTAGTGTCTTACTAGTATCGTGCGCACCTACTTTTTAGTGATATTCCTGCTAATCGTCCGTAGTGTTTCTGCTCAGGTAGATACATTTGACATTTATATAAATGCTGGAGAAGTACAAACCATTGATAGTAATTTTCTACCTGCGAAGGCGGTCAATAAAACACCAAACTTTGAATTCAATGCACAATTTTTTAGATTTCAAAAAGGAGAATCCATATTCCTTCAAATTCACAACCAGGATAGTGTAGCACACTTTATAGATATTGAAGGCCTTGTTTCTCAGATAAAAGTCGGTCCAAATTTAGTTACCGGTGTTTCTCTGGAATTTAGGAAAACAGGGGCTTTTCGAATCTTTGAGTCATCAACGAAACCTGAACAGCTTTATTTAGGGCTTAGCGGTCTATTCGTGGTCGAAGAAAAGCAAAGTGCATATTTCTTTTGGAATCTAAAGGAGTTCCAAACGGATTTTAACCGAACCATTGCCCAAGGAGGAAGTATTGATCTTAAGCTTTATAAGCCCAATTATTTCCTAATAAATGGCTTAAGCAATCCTAAAATTGACCAAGACACGCTTGCGAAGGTCAAGGGGCATGTTGGCGATACTCTTCAACTCTATATTTTAAATTCTGGAAATTCCGTTCATTCGCTTCATTTTCATGGATTCCATTTTAAAGTGATTTATTCGAGTAGGAGAAATGACGTGATTGGCTGGGTAAAAGACACCTATGCGCTTTATAAGGACGAAGTGGTGCAACTTGAAATTGTACCTGATAAATCAGGAGAGTATCCTGTCCATGACCACAATTTAGTCGCCATTACGGCTAATAATATTTATCCAAACGGTATGTTTACCACATTGGTTATTATACCATGAGATTAATCCTTCTGCTCATATCGCTCTTGTTCAGTACTTCTTTGTTTGGACAATCCAAAACGTTGCTCATAGCTCGCAATACAGGGGAGAAGGTTTTGGCAGATGGTAAGATAATTAAGTCCATGGGTTATTCCTTGAGGCTGTCCGAGAATCCAGGTGTCCCAGGTCCAACTTTGGTCTATTATGAAGGCGATTCAGTTACCATAGACCTATGGAACGTGTCTCAGGGTGCTCCTCATACGATTCATTTGCATGGTTTGGATGTCGATCAACAGAACGATGGAGTACCACACCTTTCCTTTACGGTTGGACACATGGAACATGGGTTTTACCGATTCAAAGCGCCCCACCCGGGTACCTATTTATATCATTGCCATGTTGTTTCTGCTATTCACGTCCAAGGCGGGATGTACGGTCTACTCATTGTTAAGCCTAAAAATGAAGAAAACAAAACCTGGTCGGATGGATATAACTTTGCCAACGACTACAATTTTCTTTTCTCTGAGATTGACACGGTATGGCATCACGACTCGGTTATGGATCATTCAACGGACCACATGCATGTCAAAATCCCAGATTACAACCCAAGTTATTTTCTGAGTAATGGCTCCTCAGGAAGTCAACTGTCGGCTCAAAAAATGAACCTACTTAAAGGTAGTCAAACCTATGTTCGAGTAGCCAATATCGGTTATTACGGCAATCGAATTACATGGCCTTCCAACATTGACGTGACCCTCATTGATTCTGACGGTCGACCATTACCGAATCCTCATACCTTGGATACATTATATATGTTTCCCGGAGAACGATACGGGTTTTTGATGACGGCTGGTGGCATTTTTACCGATTCCATTAAGGTTGAATACCTTGATATGAACACCTTGGAGACCAAAGGAGAGTTGTTTTTACCCTATTCGGTTGTTGACGATTTGGACATCAAAAATCTTTCGGGACCAGACCTAAGTGTCTACCCTAATCCGTTTAATGGAACGTTGTATGTGACTTTAACCAGAAGTGTACGATCGCTAAAAAGCATTCATATCTATTCGATTGATGGTCGCTTAATGGGTCAGGTTGAACACCCTGATACAAGGACTCGCATTGATGTCTCACTCTCCTCCGGAACCTATATTGTCTTAGTCCGCTTGGATAACGGTGTGGTTCTTCGTGAACGAATTATTAGGTTGTGAGCCAGCAAATAGTTGGGCACAAGCTTCGCTTGAAGGTATTGAAATTGCCGCAGGTCATCCAACTAGGGTAGAGTTCTAGGGGCAACCATCAAGAACCTGAAATACGATTATTCGAAAACAGAATAACTCGTAAACACAATGGTGATAGTTCATTGAAGTTGTATGTAAACGTAAAATGGCGTGTTCGAATTAACGAACACTCTTAATCAGAGCATATTGGGTTTACGTTCTTTTGGTTTTGTCCATTGATTTTTTTGATATGGCAACTACGAAGACCCCAAAAAACGATGATTTGAACCATTAATAACTCGAAACCTCACTACTCTAGGTTTGTTGAAGGCAGGTAAAAACGTAAAACACTATGTTCGTTATTACGAAAACATTAATAGAGACCATTTCCCAGTTATGTGTTTCTAATTTGCGGGTTGCCTAGACTCAACGGTTACGGGTTGTCCTGAATTGGGTTTTCAAACATCCTGTTAGATGCGTCATGGCAATAGTCATGAATGGCGTCTTCGAGATGGTTTCTAAATTTTCTAGATTGTATAATGGTGTTCTGAATAGATATCGATGTTTCAGTATTTTGCTACTGGCCTCTACCATTAAGTTCGATTGAATAATGTCCTTGAGAGCTACTTTCTTGGTGATATCAACCTCGGATGTATTGTTCAATGGTCCTATTATTATTCTCTGGTCCCTTTTAAACTTAATAATGTGTTAAGAACCAACTTTTGGCAAATCAATTTCATATCATCGGACTGTATGACGGACTCATATCTTTGACAAAGTAGGTTCTATTCCCAATCGGGTATTTTGACGACAAGTAGGATTTAAATGAAGTAATGGATGGTGAACATACTAAATACAAATACCGCAACCAACCAAAGCGAAATTTTACGGAATTTACTCTTTCTCTCTGGCGCCTTGCAGTTTGGGCAGGCTTGTTCATCTTGTTTAGATGGTTTGTATGCCTTGTAAAAAGCCCATACCAACGAAAGAAAGGCTACTGTGAACAGATAGGGACGAACAGGAGCCACCCAAGTGAAGTATGAGGATGCGCCTGACACCCCTGCTACTCCTAACAGGAGGGCTGGACCCCAACAACATAACATTGGCACAAATGATGTGAGTAGGGCTGAACCGAGCAAGGCCGTGTTTCCAAATTTCTTTCCTGTCATTTCTTAGCGAGATTAAATTTACGTGATAAGTTGAGTGTGAAAGTTGGGCCATATTCAAATACATCACCTTCTTCTGAAAGTGTGCGTTGGTAAATTGGGAAACGGTAACCAGGTGTGATCCTAAACTCGTTATCTAGGATAAATGTTGAGGATATGGTTCCGTTTACAGAAAACAGGCCGCTGTTAGGGTCAAGCTTTCCGTCCCAGGTGGCTTGTGTTTGAGTAAAGTTTGCTATGGTTCCTCTCACTAAGAGCCATTGAGTTGTTCGATGGCCTACACTTATACCAGAAGTCGTCTCAAACGGCCCTTGGTAGGATCTACTATTTTTATAAAAAGAAACCTTGTTCATAGAGAAAAAGGCCCAGGACATCTTCTTCGAAACGGATGATGTATAGTGCAGTTCAAAAAGTGGATCGAAGGACCCCGAACCAAATTGTATGTGAAGGTGTTTTTCTCCAATGTTACCTGCTTGTATTGGATCTAATTCTGTTTTGCCTACTGGTATGGTTGTACCAAAGGCCAAATCGAGTCGGCTTTTTTTGCCAAGGAATTGATTGTATCTATGTGCAATAAACAAGCGAAAATCGCTCAACCCTGTGTATGTTTCATTACGGTGGTGGATGTCCCTGTTTCGAATAATGGATTCTTGTTGTGCTAATGTCGAAATATCACCAAAATCAACTGATGCAGTTTGACTTTTTACATCGTAAGGTATCCGAAGCCATACTGACCTGTTGGTTTGAAAAGTATATTCAAGAGCAAATTCTGAGCGTATAAAGTTCAGGCTAACTAAATGTTCGTGTTCAGAAACATCTATTAATTGCCCGTTGTGGGTTAGTCCTGTAATATTCGGATGCCCTCCTTGGTAATTTAAGCCACCCGTTGCATTGAAGGTAGCTCGGAAAGTACCTTTGTGCAGGGTGTCAACTCCCGCCTCTAATTTCTCACTACTTTGCAGGGCAGGGTTGCTGCAAGCGGGACAACCTTGTGCGAAAGTCTCGGCTGGAAGCATTTCAGTAATTACAACAAGTAATCCGTATACTATATGATATATTGCTTTCAACTTACTTCCTATTTGATTGAATAATTTCTGTTACTTTCTTAATACTATTGCCTTCTACTTTTCCTATGAGGTCACCTTGACTATTAAAAATAAGGATGAACGGTATAGCTGGCATTTGATAGTGTTTTGTCAGTTGTTTTGAGATATCGGATTTCCAATCGACAATGTCCACCTTACGAAGAGCAACTGTTTGATTGTCCTTGATGTATTGCTCGACTTTTGGTGAGAACACAAGACAAGGTTTGCACCAATCGGCATAGAATTCGAACATGGTTATTTTGTCTTGGGCAAGATGATCTTTGAACTTAATCTTGCCACCTCCTTTGATAGTTAAAATGTCGAGATCTTTTTTCTCGTCATCGGTAAGTGGCTTAGTGAGAGAATCTCCTTGAAAGAGGGCTTCAAAGTTGGTGCTCTTTTTTATGGAGTTCTTGATATCAGATTCTGTTATCTTGCCGATAACGATAGCCACTTTTGTTTCAAAGTCAACCAGGGCGCTGTCTACCCCTTTAGTTTCTCGGAGCACCTTAGTTGCATTGTTGGCACATACCTTACAGGTCATTCCTTCGATCGTGAATGTTGTTGTGTCTTGTGCAGAGCCAAATAATCTAAAAGACATAAGTATGATGATAAAAAGTGTTTTCATCTCATTCTTTTTTGCAGCATGCCCCCGTACAGTTCTTCCTGTGCGTGGTTTTCGGGGTATCGTCTTTTTTGACGGACGCAGTAAAACCCTTATTTGTCACCACCTTGATGATTTCTTTTTTGGTGATGATTTCGGGGTTATAGGTGATTCTGGATGTACTTTGGTCGAAGGATGTTTCTGAGGAGACTATGCCATTAATGGTGCTGAATTTTGCATCAATGCCATCAGCGCACCCTATCTGGCAGGACATTCCTTTTACTTCAAGGGTTAATGTTTCGTTTGGTGATTGTGCGAAGCCGCCTGTAGTCGTGAAAAGGATGAGCGACAGTATTAGGACGATGTGTTTAATTGTTGTTTTCATTTCATTTTTTTTAGAAATATGATTTTGCAACCATGTTTACTCAATTATTAAAGATTAACAAAGGTAGGATTGGGGGGAGGGGGGTCTCCAAATATTTTTTGATATTTTTTTACGAATTGATGTTTTCCGTTTTGTAACGGGCTAGCCGTTCCTCAATTTCTGTAATTTCTTTGAGCTTTTGTGTTATCTCATCCATCTTGAAATTGGGAAATCCCTCTTTGATGTATTGGATTTTGTCCTCATTACCACAATTACCGGGGCAGGCATCATAGGTGTCAACTATTTTAATGGCAAGTGCTTTTCGGTACACTTCATCAAGCAGGAGGTAATGAGCTTTTTGCATAGCTTGGTCGGCTGCTTTGAATTGATTGAGAATCTGTTGCGGGTCTTTGTCGTCGTCGAGCATTTTTAGAATGCCTTCGACCTGGCCTTTAATAGTGCTAAGGCGTGTTTTTATATCGAGGCTTAAATCGGAAGGTATCATATATTATTAACATGTTTTCTCTATGAATAGTTCAAAAATACGGCCGCTAAAGAGGTGGTAACCAAATATTTTAAGTTTTTAGGCTCGAAAAGGAAATGTTTTAATCCTTTGCACGATATTTGCGTACTCCTTTGAGGGGTATTTTTCGTGCCAAATATTAATTATTCAAGATCAAGGGTAATGTTCCAGAAATGTTGATTTGCTAGAAGATGACACTTAACTAACTGAAAATCAAGGCATATTTGAAAACAAATTCACGTTTGTAGGTGACCCTAAGTATCCACTTCCATTTTTAACGCCTTAAAACGCCTTAAAACGGCTCAAATTGGATCAAACACACCATACGTGTTCCAGAAATGTTGATGGAAAATATTCTGTCAAAAATGGAACAACCACATATGGCACACAACGATATAAATGTAAAGGATGTGGCAAAACATGGTTCTGTTGCATTAACTTAGTTGAATAGTAAATTTCCAGAATTCTGAACTCAAACTATGCAGCTAAAGACTTAAAAGTAGCAAACCAATTTGACTTTGGGTCTTTGAGTTGATCCTTCCTGATTATGTTAATTATCTCTATTCCTGCCAATGTTCTCTGAGCGGATTCAAACTCTTTGAATCCTGTTGTTATGGATATCCTTCGTTTCACTATCCGATGATCTTGCTCAACAATATTATTCAGATACTTCACCCTTCGAATCTTGATCTTTTTTACGGATAAACTTCTCTTGTTTACTACCCGTATTCCTGATGTATTGGTTCAACTCTTGTCGGTGTTTATGATTCTTGGTTTACCGTTATTTCCAATTGCTTCGTTTAGAAACTTTTTGGAAGACCCCTTCATTCTTCTCTTTGTTAATAGGAAATCTACCGTTTTCCCATTTTTGTCGACTACACGATAAATATACCGGTCCTTTCCTTCAACTTTGATGTAGGTCTCATCCATTCTCCAGCTATCACAAACATGTTTCTTCCTCTTGTGCATGTTCGCTTCAACAATTGGAGAGAACTTAATCACCCATCGGTAGATAGTGGAATGATCAACCATTACTCCTCTGATTATCAGAATCTCCGAGACATCACGATAACTCAAAGTAAATCTTAGTTTAAAGTAAACAGCTTGAAGAATTATTGATTTTGGATATCTGTGACGCTTAAACATGGTAGTAGTTTTCAAGGACAAATCTAAAGATTTAGTAACTTGCCATAGCTAATGCAACAGAACCTAATTGGTTCATAGAATGGAGGGGTTGTTGTTTATGTGTGAGCTAGCCATGTTGTGGCAACGGATTTGTAAGAAAAAATGTTGATAGATTCGTTACTTCAAAGACAGGGCGATAATGGTTCAAGTGGGAACAAATTTTGCCAATTGCAATTATACTCTTTGATGCTTCCGATTGCTCAGCGTAAAAGGATTTTATCATTCATAATCACCATGAGATTAATAACAACTCCAATTGTGCTGATGAGTATACTCCTCCTAGTGAGTTGCAGTAATCCTAGACAAGACAACACATATGAGAGAATAGAGTACTTTGAAGTTCCCTTTAGTTGTTCTGTCGAAGCGGGGCTTGGCTGAGGTAGCGCAGCCAAACCGGTAATAATCAAGCTTCTAGCAGACGGCAGTATCAGTCATACCAAACTGAATTACCAAGGCAGCATTTTGGAAATTACATGGACTCAGAATCTGAAAAGAGATCAGGGCGTGGACCTATTACGCAGAGCTTTTGAAGAATGGGAGTTTGTACCTGATCCTCTTGACTATGATTCGGTTCTTACCCTTTCAGAAAAGTGGTTTATCGATTTGGATGTAGATTCATTAAGTTTTGAAGAAGCCAAGGCGAATGCCGAAATATTAATTGGACTCATTCCCAAGGAGTATTTTATCCCTGAAAAGGCCAGAATATTGCTCCAGAGTGAAATAGAGGACTATTACCGCAAAGAGCTGACGACTCTAAGGAATAAGGACCCTTTTGACAAATGGGAGACGGACCTAAACAAGATAATCGCTCGATATATCTTAGATAAGGACTACCAAGCTCTTGATTTCTATCATTAGAACCTTGAATTATATACGTACAAGAAATTCCTCAAACCTACATAGAAAGAGGCTATCTTGTCGTGATGCGATTATTGTTTAAATTCTTTACTAACGCTCAAGGCAAATGCATAGGAAGTGGCCAGTTGTTTTTTGTTGTAGAATTGATAAATAGGAAAATCTGCTAACAAAGAAGCCGTCCAATGTTTTGGAAGTTGAACCATCAATTGAGGAATTACAAATATTTTTTGTGAACCCGTAACCCGAATTGCCTCACGTCCTTCACTAAGCTGAATACCGTTATTCGAACTTGGACGAGTGTCCCTTTCCCGAACTTCACTTCTAAATTGAACGAGTGACACCCAATTTTTAGAGATCGAATAAGAAACAAAAACAGATGTTGAATAGAGGTTTCCAAATTGGTAGAGTGCGGTGTTTAATCCTTTAAACTCTATTCGGTTAATTAAAAAGAATCTGAGATGTTGAGGAAGATATCCCTTGTAAAGAAATACCGTATGATTATAGTCCGTTGCTCCTGTACTGGGTTGAAGGTCAAAAGGAATAGTAACACCTTTGAATTGCTTATCGTATGCCCCTAAGGGAACCTTTAAACTCAGACCGGACGTAAGCTCAATTTCCTTAGATTCACTTTTGAATATATTTAATTTCACTCCTATGTTAATATCGGAAAAACCGCTACCAATTAAGACTTTAGGTAAAATGCCCTGCACATAATTTTGTGTTTTATTCAAAAAATATCCTGTTCCCAATTCTATCGTAGTTCTTTTCGAGATACCATAAAGTAGATTTACACCCGTAAAGTCATAGCTGCCGTTTAGAATAAAGTCAGATTGGCTTGGTTTACCACCTTCAAAATAAGATCCAGAGTACCCGTATTTATAATTCAAGAAGACTTTGATGCTACCAGAATCCAGAACACCAAGAGCGCCAGTACCGCCAATGGGATTGCCTGGTGAACAACATTGTGCCACACAGGATGATGTCCAAAGTATGATAACAGTAATACTAACACAAGAAATAAAAATAAATTTCTTCATGTGTTACGGAAGTAAAATTCTTTTATATACGATGTTGTTGGGATTATTCCGATTCTCACCAATGGAAATAATGCAAATTTGAATCCCGCTGTTTAGGTTATTGACAGGCAACACAAATTCCTCAAGTCCACCTCCGCCTTTTATGAAGGTCGTGGAGTCAATAGTAATATGACCTTGTAGATCATATCCTACAACATTGAATTCTCGTGCATCAGGATTCACTTCCCAGTCAACCATGAAATGGATATTATCATTGATAATTGGATTCGGTGCTATTTTTACGAATTCATCAACCTCTTGATCTGGAGGAGTAATGGCGAGAAACGATGAAATTTCTGACCAATAACCAGTATCTCCATTGAGATAGTGAATTCTGGTAATCCAATAGTACCACTTGTCTTCTTGTAAATTATGTTCCACAACTGACGTACCAAATACTTTTCTTTTCCTGGTATCACCTGGACACCCATCAAAACAACGCGGATTATCGCTAAGGATATACTCGTACTTATCAGCTGAATCATCAGCCTCCCAAGTAATAATAAATGACCGGGATATCGGGCCGGGAATACCATTGGCACCATTTTCTGGCTTAAGATGCTTTTGTGAATAAACAATTAAGCTAGAACAAACGAGAAATAATATATGTACATATCGCTTCATCTTCAATTTTAGCTAGCACAACAACTGAGTTTTGTTACATCTTTACCAAATGTTATTGCAGCCAGCTTTATTCCTTCACCAAGGGTCAAATAAGGATAAAACATTTCAGTGAGCTCCTTTATGGTAATCCCAAATTTTATTGCCATGCTCAATTGCTGAATGAGTTCACCGCCTTCAGATGCAACGATTCGTGCTCCAATTAATTGATCTGTTTCAGTATTACGAATTAGTTTAATAAAACCCCTCGTATCTCGTGCTGCAATTGCTCTTGGAACATTTTTGAGCTCTAATTTGCTTACCTCAAAAGGTATTCCTTTTTGCTCGGCTTCTATTTCATCCATCCCAGCACCAGCAATCTGAGGATCGGTAAACACCACCCAAGGCAAAGAGGTATAATCAACAGTCATTCCAGCACCAGTAAATGCGTTTTGTACGGCTGTTTTCCCTTCAGTTGCGGCAGTATATACAAAGGCCGGGGTATCAGTAACGTCTCCAGCTCCATATATATTCGAGATGTTAGTTTCCATTTTATCATTGACCAAGATATGCCCCTTTTTTGTTAAGGCTAAGCCTACTTTTTCAAGTCCAAGTTTTGAGGTGTTAGGTGTAGTGCCGGTAGCAATGACTATTTTCCCAGGTTCCCGTAACTCCGTTGTCGAGCCATCAGCACAGCTACAGTGAACAATCACTTCTCCGTCAACCTTTTCGAATCTTGAGACTCTAAAATTTGGAAGCAATTCTATGTTTTCTTCATCCAATTGATCAACCAGTACATCAGTAATGTCTTCACTTTGGGCTCGAAGTGGTCGATCCGTAAATTCCAAAATACGTAGGCTTACGCCTAGTCTGTTATAAGCCATTGCTATTTCCAAACCAATATACCCCGCACCCATTATAGTAATACTCTCAGGCTTTTCTTCAAGGTCGAACAAGGTCGCATTCGTTAAGTAACCTATGGTGTCAAGACCTTCGATGTTGGGAATATTTGTTGTCGCACCTGTTGCCACCAAAAATTTTAATCCGGTGTACTGGTCCTTACCATTTACAATAATTGTTTTGGCATCAACAAACTCTGCCCAGCCTTTGATCATGGTGAGATTTTCGAAATCACTCACCACATCTATGTACTTTTTTTGTTGAAGTTCTGCAACCAACTTCTTTTTGTCTTGTATAACTTGTTTAAAGTCAATGTCAGACCCTCTTGGACTAATGCCGTCAAAATTTGAATGGCTTGATTGATAAACCGTTTCCGCTGCTCTGATAAGGGTCTTTGAAGGAACACACCCAACATTAACGCACGTCCCTCCAAAATCCAGTCCACCGTTAACCATAAGGGTGCTCAAACCTAAGCTCTCAGCTTCAATAGCTGCAGAAAATGCTGCAGATCCTCCACCAATGATGATTAAATCGAACTGATTTGAGTCTTTATTGTTTTGAATTCCCAGTGGCGTATCCTCGTCTACACTGGACAAAAGATCCTCAGACTTATGACCGTTAACAACCGAATAATGTCCAATCCCATTAATGGCATCAATAAGTTGGGTTTTCCTGATTTTAGTTTCATCAAGAATAAAATCGGCTTTACCAGAAGTATGGTCAACCGAAACACTGACTACTCCCTCTTTTTTAGCGATGTCAGATTCTATGTGTGCAGAACAACCACTGCAGGTCATTCCTAAAATATCTAGTGATATATTTTGCGTTTGTTTAGACATATTTTTCTTGATCTCTATCTTTCTTTAGCTGACAATTTCAGCCTTGTAACCTGCCTTTTCAATGGCTTTAATAAGTTCTTTTGTATTGGTCTTGGAACCATCATATTTGACCACAGCAACATCCTCTGGATATTCAAATATGTGCTCGATAACTCCGTCAACTTCCTCCAAAGTCTTCGATACGTGGTTGGTGCAGCCTATGCAGGTCATGCCCGTAATTTTTAGCTTTACCGTCTTTTCTTCAGACGAAATTGATTTAACCGTGGGCTTTGTAATCCTTAAGTCAATGTTGGCCTGAGTAGTTGAGAAGAAAGCAAATACTACAGCAAGTGTGAACAGTCGAAGAATGCTTGGTTTTAATCTTAAAGTGTGTGACATAATTTATTTATTTACAACAGAGTAGCCCGTAGCATTTATGGCTTCCTCTATTTGATTAATTGTTGTTTTTGAACTATCGAATTGCACCTTTGCACTGCCGCTCTCGTACGATGACTGGATTTGTATAATACCCTCTAGCTGATTCACAGAATGAATAATGTGTTCTTCACATGATTGACAGGTCATTCCTTCAATTTCAAATGCGGCGTTATCAATATTTGCCTCCGACACTACGCTTACCTTCTTATTATTATCAGGGTAAAATACAGAAGTGTAATAAGGGAAAGCAATAGACAATGCTGCAAAAAGGGTGATGCTAATCAGGAAGCCCTTTTTTTGATAAAACTTAGGTTTTTCTATTTCGCAACCACAATCATCGGCCTTTTTGGTCTTCAAGTAATTATACCATGCGTATCCTATTGCCAGAACCGCGAGACCAATCAAATAGGGCCGAAACGGTGCCATCCATGATAAGCTCGAAGAAGCGCCACCTATACCTGCAATTAATGCAATCACCGGTGGTATGCAGCAAGAAGATGCAGCTATAGCTGCGAATAAACCCGTGAATGCGGCATTTTTTGATTTGTTTTTCATACTAATTTTCGCGTATCTTGGATTAAATGTTCGAATAAAGGTTTTAATACCAGCAGTCGTTCAGAGTTAATCGAATAAAAAATCGTTTGCCCTGAGCGTCGAGATATCAAAACCTGACTATCTTTCATTTTCCTGAGGTGCTGGGATATTGCGGGAATACTCATTTCAAGCATATCTGCAAGGTCACAAGGACATAAAGCTTTTTCTTGATCAATAAGGAAAAGAATTTTAAGTCTGGCCTCATTTCCTGCCAATGATAATACTCGGCTTAATCGAGTGAATGACTCCTCATGAAAGCCCAACTTTTTCTTACAATTAGTGATTTGAACTTCGTCAGCAAAGATTCTAATACAGGTTTTGTTTTCGTTCATAATTTCTATTTCACAATTAATAACACAACAATTATATAATAGTTTTATTATTTAAGCAAATAATTAAATACATTAAGCAACAGTTCCATACATAATACTGCGTTAGCAAATGGTTAAAAATAAGGAACATAAGGGCTACGGTTGTTTTCCACTGGCTTTCTTTGCGCTCAATTGATAACGTCAGCAAAAGAATAATCATTTTGTAATTTTGGCTTATAAGTAGACGGTGTAATGGCAAATGAGTTAGACTTTTTGCACTGGTACTTCCGTTTATTTGCTCAATTTTAAAATCCTAATTGCTCCCTGAATTACTAAAACAAAAACGATTGCTCCAATAATCAAGTCAGGTTTACTTGAGTGCAAAAAATTCACTAATATTCCGGCGGTAATAACTCCCAAATTAATAATCACATCATTTGATGTGAAAATCATACTTGCTCGTATATGTGCTTCTTTTTGACTTTTGGATTTTTGCATTAAATACAAACAAATTCCATTTGCAAGCAGAGCAAAAATCGACACTATAATCATTGTAGAAAAATCTGGGAGTTTTTCATTTCCAAAGAACCTTCTCAATATTTCCCCAAAACCCATAACTGCCAAAGTAATTTGAAAATATCCAGCGAGTTTCGCAATTTGTTTCTTTTTCGTTAAAGTTCCTCCAACAGCAAAAAGGCTAATCCCATAAACAAGCGAATCTGCAAGCATATCCAAACTGTCTGCTACAAGTCCCATGGATCTTGAAATCAGTCCAGTTGCCATTTCAATGACAAAGAAAGCAAAGTTGATGGCCAGAACCGTCCAAAGAAGTTTTTTCTGGTTAGAATTTTCCTCAATTTTGGTTTGTTCAACCTTTGTAGTTGTGAGTTTTTTCCCGCCTAGTTTTAATTCAATTATTGACTTTTCAATTAGGTCAATTCCACCGTTATGAAAGACATACAATTTTCGGTTTGAAATATCAAAGTCAAGATTTACAATACTTGAAAATTCGCTCAATTTCACTCGTATTAGATTCTCCTCTGAAAGACAATCCATGTTTTTGATTTCAAATATTGTTTTTTGCACTCAGTTAGTTGTCTTAACCTTTTTTACAATAAACGTTTTGTCACTAAATTCAATTTCACCAACGGTAAACCCAGCATCAACGATTATTTTTTTAAGACTTTCTTTTGATGGTTTTTGATTGATTGGCGTCGAAATATATACCAATCCTTCTTTTAATTCTATTTCAACATTATCAACTCCTGCAACTTTTTTCAATTCTTTTTCCATCCCATAAGCACAATATGGACAAGCCATTCCTTTGATTTCTATTTTGATATAAACCCTTGCTTGGTCTGTTCTTGTCTGTGCGCTAGCCGGTAAAGAAAACAAAAGACACATTAGTAAGATTGATAAAGCAAAAGTTCTATTTTTATGAATTATCTGTTTCATGATTTTCTAGTTCAATTAATTAAAAATCTTGTTCCTACCAGGACCATATAATGTGTTTTATTGGCTGTGATGTTTTCTTGAACAATTGGAATCTGAAAACTGGTTTCAAATAGTATTCTTCTTCCTGGAATAAATTGAAGTCCTGGAGAAACAAAAATGGTATGTATTTTTGGGTCAATTACGTAGTTTCCATTAAATTCAAGGAAAGTATTAATTTGTTTTTGCGGATACTTTTGCGGTAAAAGAGGAATACCTACAGAAAAATTATACAAAAAATTATCAGTTGCTCCGTTGCTTGTAATGTTGAATCCGAAATCTCCGTAAATTCCAATTGCAGTTGATATTTTCCCAATAATTAAACCTACATAAGTTTGGTAAATTTCAGAACTAATTTTTGGTGTAGATGAAGTTTTTCCTGTTGGAAAAGATTGTTTTAAATTTGCTAGAATTCTAAATGTTTTCGCTTTTCCATCAATCTTATATAATTGATATTTTGTGAATAAAGTTATATCACCAATTCCGCCATTTGTTTCTGCTCCTTTTGGAGTTATGAATTTAAAAGGGAATATACCGCCAATTTGAAATTTTGGAGTAATGTTGTAAGGTATACCAATTGGTTGCACATAGATGTTTGTGTTTTCTTTTGAAATGAACCTTCCAAATGTCCTAATTCCACTTCCTTCCAAGCCTAACATCACAGGTGTTTCAGCGGTAATTGGAGGTCCTTGGCTATATGTTAATGTAGCGAAGGAAAAACATAATATGACTAATAAAATTGTTTTCATTATTTAGAACAGCAACCCTCTATATGGCCGTCGTACGTCGTCCATTATGGACCAGTGAGTGTTAAAGTAAATTTACGAGATCTATCTAAATCACTTTTTCGCGTTCTAAAACTTTATTTACGTATGGCAAGACCGATGCATTTACGTAATAGAACACAACAGTTCCCTCTCTCGTTGAGGAAAGAACTCCTCCATCCTTTAGTTTTCTCAAATGCTGTGACACTGCGGGAATCTTCATTTCCAATATTTCAGATAAGTCACAAACGCAAAGTCTACTCTCTTCTAACAAAAGAAATACAATGTTCGTTCGAACAGCATTACCAAGCAAATTGAAAAGTGATGCATTTTGTTCCAAAAAGGAAATGTTGTCTTGAATCAATTCTTTGGAGCGATTTATTTGTGCTTCATCCCGATCAATCCTAATGCATATGTTCTTATCTACCCTCATAATTCTTCTAATTCCGCCTGGTAAACAACGTAGTTTTCCATGTTGTTGTGGGCATATGTCACAATATTAAGATTTTTATCATTCCATTCTTCCGGAATTTCAAGGTGATTAACGACAATAAACACATCCCCTGCACTTGCATCTCTTGACAACAAGCTGCCTTTAGCATTCGAATTAGCCACATCTCTAAGAATAAATGAATGATGATAGTCATCCACTATGGCTGTGTCGACATACTGCTTATCAACGATGTCATTTTCGGTTATTGCCACAGTATAATTGAGAACCCCTGATAGGGATTCCACGACCGTATATCTCGTGACTATTTTGAGGTTTCTTGTCTCGGAATTGTATTTAGATGCCAGCTCAATGTTAACCATAGCATCTTTACTTAACTCTTTTTGGAAATAAGTCTCCCATTGAGTTCTGTCAGGGCTCAATATCCGATCCTCACCATTCTGCAAGGTCATGTTAAAAGCTGCACTTGGTAGACTCAAAATTCCACCAAGCATAATCACCATCGTGTCTCCTGCAATTGTTCTCAGATCATATTTATTACCCATTACTCTGGGATCATCATAAATACTAAAGAGATGGCTATGAATATTCATGGGAATTACTCTGCCCGGAAATTCGGATATCAAATCTGATGTGATGTAATGGGCAAGTGGACAGGTATAGCAATACACTCCTGTAAATTCCTGTAACAAAACATTTCGAGGATCAGGACTTACATGAGTAGTTAAGGAGTACGAAGAGTCAGATTGGTATTCAATCAGTTGTTTAACACTCGCGATGCCTTTCCCTTCATCATCCTTGCAGGCATGAAATATCACAAAGCATAGTAAAACGGATACAAAATATTTACTCATCTTGCCCAACTATTGCTTAACGAATGATAAAACTCTTTGACTGCCATTCTCCGCATAAACCACAATATTGTAGTGGCCAGCGGTTAATTCCCCAACCTGAAGACTTGTATTCCTGGAAAAATTTTGTGTTGCCAACAGCACAACCTGTCCAAAAGAATTTAGAATTTCTACTCTGCTCGTAGCAACATTTTCTATGCCTTTAATGTTTATTACATCAGTTGCAGGATTCGGATAGAGAATTACATTTTCTTGAGCTACATTGGTTACGGCAGACATACCCTCAGCGTTAAATATAAAGGCTAAAGTATCAGCATTTGAAGGATTTCCGGCTTCATACACACGAACGACAAACTCTCCAGTGCCAGCAATATCATTAAATCCGACTTTAGGATTAAAAAACCCAGATTTGCCTGATCCAATTGACCCAAGTGATCCTGAAGACGGTGCTTCTGGATAACAGTAGCGATTTGTGCATAAAGTCAGGTGCCAGCCATTGGATTCAATTGTGTTAGAGAGAACAACAAAGTTTAGTGAAACACTAGCATCCCCGTCATTTCGGACATGGATATAATCGGACACAAAATCACCTGCGTCGTATGTTTTTTCAAGTGTATCGGAAGATTGAAATGAAAAGCTCTGACCAAATGAAATAAGTGGTGTACAAAGCAAAGCGAGGTATAAGATCCGTTTCATAAAATATTTCTTTAAGTTAAATCCGTTTACAAAAGTATCAAATTTAACTATTTAAGCAAATTGTAAAATAACAAGTAGTGTAAAATCTAAGTCATGAGTTCTGCTTCTG
>CAYZWM010000031.1:0-2652 GCA_964482155.1 uncultured Chitinophagaceae bacterium
GCCTTAAGAATTTCCTATGGAAATTCCCATCAGCTGTTGAGTATGCCTCGGTCAATGCAATGCATAAATTTGCTGGAACAGGTACATACGATGTTTGGCTGATTGGGTCATTAGATACATTATGTCGCGATTCCATAATGAAAACCATCACCGTCGATCCAAATGTTGCAGCGGACTTCTCGGTTAATTCAAGTTGTTTGGTAGACTCCATTACGTTTACCAATACGTCAACGCTTTCCAGCGGTACAGTGGCAGAAAGTAATTGGGATTTTGATGATGGAATTTCAGGTACTCAACCCATCGAAAAGGTCAAATATGCGACCAAAGGAACTAAAACAGTAGAATTAATTACCATAACGGATAAAGGGTGCGCAGATACCATGACAATGGATATTGATATTCTGGAGCCCAAGGTAACTGGTTTTAATAAGCCTACATTCTGTCAGGATCAGGATGGGAAAATTACGGCGGCATTGTCTCTCGATGGAGACAGCATTACCTCCTGGAGTTGGTTTGTAGAAGGCACAACATCTACAGGTGATTCAATTATTTTTAACACACCGTTTACTGGACGATATGAAGTTAAACTGGATGCTGTTACAAAGAATAAATGTACCCTTTCGTTTGTCGACTCGATTGATGTTTGGACCATCCCTGTTTCATCGTTTACCGTAAATCCAGTCTGTTTTGGAAAAGATTTGGTTCCAACGAACACCAGTACAATTGGTAATGGGGAATCAATTACCAGTTATCAGTGGTACTTAAATAATACGCCGTCATCAACAAATCAGAACCCTACGTTTACAACCACAAAGGTGGGAACAAATAACATTCGTTTAATTGTTACAAGCCCCAAAGGGTGTTACGATGCGCATTCTGAAGATGTTGAGGTGTATGAACTTCCGAAACCGGATTTTAACTTTGTTAATATGTGTTTGGGAGATAACACGACATTTACTTCAACTTCGACAATTGCTGCTGGAAGTATTTCAGCGCTGGATTGGAAATATAATGACGGTGTTCAAACGTCAGGTAGCCCAATCTCAAGATTCTTTGCGAATGCTGCAGAGTACTCGTTGGTATTGGTTGCGACTTCCGATAGAGGATGTCAGGACTCCATTAACAAGAGCTTTACAATTGCTCCAACACCTGATTTAGACGTTACGGTATCATCGTTTGCGGGTTGTCAACCTTTTACGGTTGTATTTACCAATAACAGTACAGTGGCGACCGGGAGCATTACAGGATTTGATTGGGAGTTTGGAGACGGAAATACGTCTACAGGTTTAAATCCAAGTCATACTTATATAAATCCAGGTAATTACGACGTCGTACTTAGAGCAGTGACGGACGCAGGTTGTCGCGATACATTGCAATTGTCGCCATCTATTGTGGTTACGACCAAACCGTTTGCAGCGTTTAGCTTTACACCTATAGAGCCGAGTTTGCTTTATCCCGATATTTCGTTTGTTAATGAGTCCTCAGTAGACGCGGTTACGTTTGATTGGAGAATTTCGGATGGAACGCAATATTCTACTAGAGATGTAAATACAAGCCTGGTTCCAGGAGATTATGTGGCCACATTGATCGCTATTGCAGCGAATGGATGTAGCGATACAACTGAACGGAATATCCATGTTAAGTTGGACTTCTTTTTACATGCACCTACTGCATTTTCGCCAAACAACGATTTAGTGAATGATTTATTCGGTATTTCTGGAATGGTAGGCGACGTGCAAGGGTACACGATGTCTATCTTTAACACCTGGGGAGAACGCGTTTTTTATTCGGACAATCCACTTGAAAAATGGGATGGGAAATACTTAGGCAAGGAATTGTATACAGGATCATTCATGTATATTGTTCGTTATCGAAATATTGAAACCGGTCGATGGGAAACCATTAACGGCGTAGTTCATATTGTGCGGTAGAAAGTCGCACACCAGACACATTTTCTTAAATCTAAATTCATACATTTGCCGCCTCAAAACGGGGAATTAAAGATATGAGTGTTTTAGTCAATAAGGATTCAAAAATTGTTGTTCAGGGTTTTACGGGCGGTGAAGGGACTTTTCACGCTGGTCAGATGATTGAATACGGTACAACTGTGATAGGTGGTGTAACTCCTGGTAAAGGTGGACAAGAGCATCTGGGCAAACCCGTATTTAACACCGTAGCGGAAGCTGTAGAAATTTCAGGAGCTGACGTGAGTATAATTTTTGTTCCACCTCCATTTGCAGCTGATGCCATCATGGAAGCAGCTGACGCAGGTATCGGGGTAATTGTTTGTATAACCGAAGGAATCCCAACAAAAGACATGATTGTTGTAAAGGAATACCTAAGTGGTAAAGACTGCCGATTGATAGGGCCTAATTGCCCAGGTGTTATGACAGCGGGTGAAGCCAAGGTTGGTATTATGCCAGGTTTTATCTTTACGCCGGGACGAATCGGTATCGTTTCTAAATCAGGAACCTTGACCTACGAAGCGGTAGACCAAATTACGAAAGCAGGTTTAGGTCAATCCACTGCAATCGGAATCGGTGGAGACCCAATTATTGGTACCTCAACCAAAGAAGCGGTTGAATTGTTGATGAATGATCCAGAAACAGACGGAATCATCATGATTGGTGAAATAGGAGGAAGCATGGAAGC
>CAYZWM010000031.1:2672-12983 GCA_964482155.1 uncultured Chitinophagaceae bacterium
AAAAAGACAACGGTACAAAACCTGTTGTGGGGTTTATTGCTGGTGAAACGGCACCCAAAGGCAGACGAATGGGACACGCTGGTGCCATCGTTGGAGGAAAAGATGATACCGCAGCTGCAAAAAAAGAAATCATGCGAGAATGCGGAATTCACGTAGTCGATTCTCCTGCTGAGATTGGCAAGAAAATGGCAGAAGTACTGAACTAAGAGATCAAAATATACACGATAAAAAAAGGTCAATTTGCGAAACGCAAATTGGCCTTTTTTGTGCGTTCGAATGAATTAACCTATAAAAATTTGAATTCCGTCCGAGACTAAATACATTAATGACATTATATTTGAGTATTGAACGAATTAATATCCCCTGAGATGAACATTAAAAGCGGAACTCTATTACTGTTAATGGTAGCCTTGATCATTGTGTCGTGCCAAAAACATGATTTACCAGAAGGTTTGGTCTATAGCGATCACCAGTCTGAACAACCAACTGAGAAAATGTCACTACGTGACCGTATTGATTTGGCGTATCAACAGGAATTCGATAGGACCAAAGATCTTGAAACAGGTCGGGTTCCTAGAGAACGATTGCAAGAAGCTCGCGAAGCGGTTTCTGCTCAAATGCGTCGAGACGAACACGGCAAGGCCGCAATTTCAGGAATAACATGGGTTGAAAGAGGACCTAGCAACGTAGGTGGGCGAACAAGAGTGATTTTATTTGATGCCAATGACGCCTCCAAGAAAACCGTATTTGCCGGTTCTGTTGCAGGAGGGTTATGGAAAACGACCAACATTTTTGCCGACGAAATACAATGGACAGCGATCAATGACTTTTTTGGTAATATGGCAATAACCGCTTTAGCTCAGGATCCTACGGATGCAGATGTCATGTATTTTGGAACTGGGGAGGGATATTTTAACTCCGACGCTATTAGAGGTGATGGGATTTGGAAAAGTACAGATGGAGGAGCTACTTGGAGTCAACTCGGAGCAACGACTGGTACGAATTATGACTACATAACCAAGATCATTGTAGACGGTTCAGGGAATGTAATCGTTGGAACAAAAAGCCAGTATATCAACAATGGTGGCGTTTATCGGTCTACTAATGGAGGAACATCGTTTACTGAAGTACTTGAGCGCTATACTGCTTCTGCAGCTGCTGAATACGACCGATGTGCCGACGTTGAAATGGCAGCAGATGGTAAGACATTTTATGCATCCATGGGGATATTCTCAACGGATGGTATTTACAAATCTACCGATTCTGCCAAAACCTGGACACGCGTTTATGATGCAAATGCCACGGGTGAACAGCGCATTGAAATCGTCTGCGCTCCATCAAATGCAAATTATGTCTATGCCCTGGTACAGGGAACTGGAAATTCCATTGGAAAGATTATGAAGAGTATCGATGCAGGTGCGACTTGGACTACGTGTACAACCATTTCCTGGTCAGACCAATGTTCTAGTGCCTCTACTGATTTTACACGAAGCCAAGCCTGGTATAATTTAGTAGGAACAGTGGATCCGAACGATGAAAAAATACTTTATGTAGGTGGTATCAATTTGTTCCGAACCAACGATTCGGGAACTACGTGGAATCAGCTTTCTTCCTGGGTTGGATGTGGCGGATACGATGAAGTGCATTCGGATCACCACGTGTTAGAATTTGTGCCTGGTAGTTCGGATACAATGATAAATGGAAACGATGGCGGCATTTACATATCTAAAAATGCCAAAAGTTCACCTCCTACATGGACCATGATTAATACGGGTTATAATGTTACCCAATTTTATGCAGGAGCCATACATCCAACTGCGCTTATGAGTTATTTTTTGACGGGGTCGCAAGACAATGGTTCTCAAAGATTTAGAGATGCTGGAGTTAATGAAACTGACGAGGTTACCGGTGGAGACGGAGCATTCTGTCATATTGATCAAGAAGATCCGGATACCCAGATTACAGCTTATACGTACAACAATATTCGTATATCGACAGACGGTTTCGGGTCATACACGTCATATAGCAATAGTAAAGGAAACTTTATCAATGCTTCGGATTACGACAGTGATAATAAGATATTATACTCGGCAAGTGATGCTGGATATTTATATAGATGGGCCAGTATTGGGGGGACACCCAGTACTACGAATATTTCGATCTCTGACATGAATAGTAGTCAGGCATCAGCCATCCTGGTATCGCCAAGTACACCAACAACCGTATACATTGGTACGGAAGCTGGAAGAGTGGTTAAAGTGACAAGTGCCAATGGAGGTAGCCCTTCTGGATCAAACATATCCACCGGTTTACCATCGGGTACCGTGAGTTGCATAGCGGAGGATCCGTTTGATGCCTCTCACTTGCTTGTTACCTATTCAAACTATGGACTTACGAGTGTATATGAAACTACCAATGGAGGGACTTCATGGTCAAGTGTAGAAGGTAATTTACCAGACATGCCTATACGATGGGTATTGTTCAGCCCAATTGGTGGTGATAGTGCCCTATTGGCCACCGAAGTCGGTGTGTGGAGTACAACTAACCTCAATGGTGGGAGTACAAGTTGGGCTTCGACAAACACCGGGTTGGCGAATTGCCGTGTTGATATGCTTCAATACCGCGATTCTGATTCCCTTGTTATGGCTGCAACACATGGACGAGGTGTATTTACAACCAACGTCTTTTCTCAGCGTATTGTGGCATTGTTTGAGCCAGAATCCGATATCGTTTATGCAGGTGATATGGTCCAGTTCTACGATGACTCATACGGAGCAACCAGCTGGAGTTGGGATTTTGACAACGACGGTAATGCGGAGTCTACATCTCAGAATCCTTCTTATGCCTTTGGAGTAGGAGGTTTGTACACCGTTAAACTAACGATCAATGGGTCTCAAAATGTGACGAGCATAATTCAAGTGTTACCAAAACTTTCTGTCCCGTATACAACGTCAGATGGGGGCGATATGGAATCAAACGCGTGGCATTTTGGAGGTGTTGTTATTTCTGGTGACTCTCAGTTATGGGAACGAGGTGGACCAAGTGGGAATTATTTCTCAGCGAGTTATCACAACGGATCCAATGCTTGGGTAACCGGAATGAATAGAGACATGTCAGATATCGATATGGAATGTGCCTTGCTTACACCCAGTTTCAATTTTTCTGCATCCGGAACCTATACTTTGAGTTTCGTAAAAAGTATGGAAATTCAATATTGTAATGGCCCAATGGCTGCCCAGGTCCACTATTCAACGAACCAAGGCGCGACTTGGACACGATTAGGCACGGAATCCACGGGCACAAATTGGTATGAACGAGGGCCTTCCGCATCATGTCAGATCAGCACCTACATATTTGAGGACGAAATGGGTTGGGCCAATTACTATACGAAAAGTTCAACCTCTCATGACGTTTCCTCACTCGCAGGAAATTCGGACGTTCGATTTAGAATTATGTTTGAAGTGTCCAATAACTTTTCAAGTGGTTTCGCCAGAGATGGATTTCTTGTTGATGACTTTGCTATAGCCGGACCAACCAATGATGCAATTACAGGCGCTGGAATTGAAACGGGGGTTTATAGTAAGACCCTTGATCTTCCAGCCAACGACTCGGCACATTATTACTCGTCAAATGGCAAGATTTTGGCTTCTATATGGAATTTAAGCTCTCATAATTTTGGTGCGACCACTGTTGAGATTGATGGAACCGGAAGCACAGCCGTTAATTTTGATACAAATACCACGGCAGCGAACCGTATTTTCTCAAAATCAATTAAAATTACGCCTACATCAAACAACACCTCAGCATCGGTGAAAATTGCGATGTATTATACGAACGTTGAGTTGAGCGGTTGGAAATCTGTGGCGGGCCAAGGGGCCAAAGATGTACAATTGTTTAAAACGACAAACGCCCTTTCAAGCAGTTCTACAGCACAAGGTGTTTTACCTTCAGTTACGACATTTGATTCTGTATTTAATGGAAACGACCTGTGCGTTATTGGAACGTTTAGTAATGGTTTCTCCGGGGTTGGCGGAGGTGGGGGAGGTTCAGGAAGTGGCGGTGGCCCGTTACCAGTTACATTGGTTGATTTTGACGGGCAACGAAATGCTGGAAACACTGTACTCAATTGGACAACGTCTTCGGAGTTCAATAATGAGCACTTCGATATTTTGAGGTCTGTCAACGGTGGCGATTTTAAGGCTATTGGAAGAGTGATGGGAAATGGCACCAGTGTAAACATGATTGAATATTCGTTTTTGGACGAAGCAGGGCTTGTACAGGAACGAAACACATTGTGTTATCAACTTAAGCAAGTAGATTATGATGGGGCTTATGAAATGTCTAAAATTATTTGTTTGGAGAACCAAATAAATAACGTGGATGTTCGTATTGGGCCAAACCCATTTGTTAAAATACTTGTGATTGACATTGACCCATGGTCAAGCTACGAACACAGTTTGACAATGTACGACCTGAACGGAAACATTATTTATCAGGTAAACCAATTAAAGGCAACCAACAAGCTCGATCTAAGTCATCTGGCTAACGGCACCTATTTAGTTGCAATTACCCGTGAGGGTGAGCAAGTATTGGTCGATAAAATAATAAAGTACTAAGGCTATTCTCGGACCAACGTAATGGTCCCAGATTGTTTATAGGATTGATTTTCTCCGTCACTGGATTGGGTCGAAAATTTACCTTCGGTTACTTTTAGAATGTAGAAATACGTTCCTCCTGGATGTAACTTAAATGTACCTTCAACTGTGCCATCCCAACATTGATTCATGTCCTTTGTTTTGAAAACTAGCTCTCCCCATCGATTGTAGATCCATAATTCGAACTCGTCACAGCCATCGAGGTAGCCATCTATGCAATACCGATCATTCAAACCATCCTTGTTTGGGGTAAACACATTAGGAATAAAAATATCTCTATTGGCAGCGTCGGTAGAAATGTCTTTGGATATGGAGTCTGCGCAAAGTGTTCCCCGGTCAGTATATAAGGTTACCGTTGTGTGCGAATTCGGCTCAAATGTATGATTGAACTTGTTTTTTGTGTAGGTGGTGTCCTCAACCTCCCAAAGGTATTTTAACGCTTCGGTCGTAGCCTTAAACTCGGCCTCAAACGTGCACGGGTCTATGGTAAATTCGAAGTCAGCTTCCGATTGTCCAACAACAATAATGGTTCGCCTGAATACATCAGAAATGTTGCACGTGTTTGAGTCAATAACCGTCAGGATTACTTCATAGACACCGGGTTCGGAATATGTACGGGTAGGATTAAGTGTTGTTGAATCCTTCGTGCCGTCCCCGAAATCCCAGATAAATTTTTGGGCTATGTCACTCCGGTTGTCGAAATTAACGGTAACGGGTTGACACCCAATAGTTGGATTCGGAACAAAATAAGCGTCTACATCGGTCTTTATTTGCAAGTCAATCTTAAAACTTGCGTTGCTGCATCGTGGACTAAAGTTTGTGGTGAACGCAGCACCTGTCGTTACAGGAAAATCTTGATGCCCAGGTTCAAATCCACCAGGACAACTGGAACATACCGATTGGTAAACCACCCCTTTCTTGTCAAACCGACTCGTACCACCATCCACATGATCGTCGCTTGTGTCACCACCAAAATAAGTGGCGTAAAGAAGGCCTTCAGCATCTTTATCAAGCACAATGAGGTAGAAGTCGTTCCCGTCTGTTTCCTTTTGTACGGCATTCGATGAAGTTTCTAAACCTATGGTCGACCCAGGGTTGAGATCAGGACGTACCTCGCTGCCCCAACCGCTCATATAGATGTGCTCACAATTGTCAACGAGAAAGGCACTTGGCGAAATATCTATTTGATTGTCGCGTACACCAAACGATGTTTGCCATAGGACTGTTTTTAGACCCGTATCGAGCTTGGCAATAAATTGCCCTTTGTTGGGATCACCATAAATACTCGTTGAACTGGGTTTAATATTTCCTTCTGTTTGGCCCGCTACAAAAAGGTTCCCATCCTCATTCAGGTCAATAAAATACACCTGGTCATAACTACCCGTTCCCCAATAACTCATTTCTTTTATGGTATGGTTCTTTCGGTCTAGAGCCGCTATGTAACCGTCAACCGACCCAAGGGCGGATTCGAATATAGTACCGGGAGTTGTTTTCAAATTACCACTACTCGTTCCACCTCCAACATACACCATGCTGTCCAGGTCAACCTTAATACTGTATAGAGCGTCTTGCGCACCGCCACCAAGAAATGTCGACCATTTTAATTCAGAGAGATCCGAATTCAATTGCAGAATACAGCCTTCTTGAAAATTTTGTACCGTATCAACGGCATCGACCATTGGGAAATCAGGCGAACGAGTACAGGATGCAATGAAAATGTCCTGGTTTTCGTCTGGAATAATATCACCTCTAAAGTCGTCCGCATAATTAAAGCGGAGAGTCGAATTGGAATTTAAACCGTCCTCCTCCGAACCTCCAACAAAAGTTGACCCCATCAAGACTTTGCCATCTTCTGAAATTTTGGTGACCACGATGTCCACTTTCCCGTTAAACGACGTGTCGTAACCATCTTTCGTTGTCGGATAGTCTCCAGAGTAGGAAGTCCCCAATATGTACAGGTCGTCGTCCTGGTTAACTACTAGGCTATGTGGGTATTCGTTATTGACACCGCCTACATAGGTAGCCCATAAAAGTTTTGTGCCTGCTGAATCGTATTTGCTTATCGTAATATCGCAAGCGAGGCCAGCTTCGGGTAAACCTGTTCCACCACCACCATATTTCGTTTGAATAGCTCCAGTCGTTACCGGATAACTACCTTGATCGGCATCCGTTATACCACCTGCGTATAAACTTCCACGAGAGTCGTAGGTTGCCGTAAAACCAAAATTGTCTCCACGTGACCCAGAGTAGGTAGAGAAAATAAGTGCTGGATCCACAACATAACCTTCCAGACAATCTTCTATGGGGTATGTTACTTCATACGAAAGGATATTGTCCTCCAATCGAAACGCACAACTTCCACGATTTGGATTGCGACTCATATCAAGAATGGTGTCAAACACACACGGTACATTAATAATGGGTGGGGTTTCGGTTAAAAGGCCACAGGAGGTTTGAATAAATAGGCTGTCGTTTCGTACAAAGTTTAAATCCGCGCCTTCAATAGACAATTGAATGTCGTATAAATTTGCACTTGGGCGTAATCGCCAATCGTACTTAAGTTGACCAGCTGTGCTTGTATAGAATATGAGGTCAATATCGTCGTACAAATCACTATACTCCACACGTTTGTATAACTTGACGTCCGATTGCCATTGGGATCGATCGTTGCCAATAAAATAGTTGTGATAGTAATTAACAGCGTCAAGACCTGTTATTGTCGGGGTGATATTCGCCTTAAGGAATTTTAGCTTTACACTATGGGCACGTTGTATAATTATAGTTTGTGGACCAATAAAATTATGTAAATGCAGACGTTCCATGAGTTCAGCTTTGTCCTGCTGATTTTCGAACAGGTACGTCAAACCATCTTTTTCTAAAAATAAATAACCGTTAGGTAGTTGACATCTAAACAATACATTGGAATGAAATTGCCCCTTATTCTCTTCAAAAAGGTAGTATTGCTCCGGTTCCGATTGTTGTATGGAAATGGCCTCAGCTTGAAGAAATCCAAGCCAAAGTGCACATCCAAGAACACATCCTTTTATTACGCGATCAATTTGCATCTTAACAAAGTTAAGATTCTATTGACATCCGAAATGCTGCATCAGTCAAATCCTTTTCTAATTCCAGTATATTCGCGGAAATTTTACATTAAATGGCGTTAAACGAGCAACAAATTCAACGAAGAGCATCGTTGAGTAAACTTCGTGACCTGGGAATTGATCCCTATCCTGCTGAGGAATTTGTAGTGACCGCTTCTTCTACTGCACTCAAAAATCAATTTGAGTCGGATTCTGAATCAAGAATTGACGTATCATTTGCTGGAAGAATAATGGTTCGAAGAATCATGGGTAAGGCAAGTTTTGTAGAATTACAAGATGAAGCCGGGCGGATTCAGGCCTATTTTAATCGAGATGAGATTTGCCCAGGCGAAGACAAGAGTCTGTACAACGATGTGTTCAAACGACTGTTAGATGTAGGCGATATTATTGGAGTTCAGGGACACATGTTTAGAACCCAAACAGGTGAGATATCCATTCATGTTACCGAATATAAGATTCTGTGTAAAACGTTGAATCCCTTGCCTATGCCAAGAGAGGTTGATGGAAAAGTATATGATGCTTTTACCAATCCAGAGGCGAGGTATCGTATGCGGTACGTAGACCTACTCGTTAACCCGCAGGTAAAAGAAACGTTCAAGGCACGGTCAAAGACGATCAGAACCATGCGTAATTTTCTGGAAGAAAAAGGCTATCTGGAAGTGGAAACACCCATTCTACAAGCCATTCCAGGGGGTGCGGCGGCGAGACCATTTAAAACGCATCACAATGCACTTGATATTCCCTTGTATCTGAGAATTGCAAATGAACTGTATTTAAAGCGATTGATTGTAGGCGGTTTCGAAGGCGTTTTTGAGTTTGCCAAAGACTTTAGAAATGAGGGAATGGATAAGACACACAACCCGGAGTTCACTCAAATGGAGCTTTATGTAGCGTATAAGGACTACAAATGGATGATGAACATGACAGAAGAAATGCTCCGATTCATTTGTAAGGAAGTTACAGGTAGTGAAACGGTCACTTTCGGCGAAAGTGTTATCGATTTTGGAAAACCCTTTGCACGATTGCCCATATTTGAGGCCATTAAGCAATATACAGGTAAAGACTTAAGTGGTAAATCGGAAGACGAAATTCGTGAAATCGCAACCGAATTGCATGTTCCAGTAGACGGAACCATGGGGTTGGCCAAGATGATCGATGAGATATTTGGTGAAAAATGTGAACATCACTTAGTTCAACCAACCTTTATTATGGATTATCCGGTGGAAATGAGTCCATTGACTAAAAAACACAGAGATAATCCGGCACTTACCGAGCGATTTGAGTTGATCATCAATAAAAAGGAGATGGCCAACTGCTACAGTGAGTTAAATGATCCTATTGATCAAAAGGAGCGGTTTGAAGAACAAACTAAACTTTTAGAACGTGGGGATGATGAAGCGATGTTTATCGATCAGGATTTCATACGAGCACTGGAATATGGGATGCCCCCAACGTCAGGAATTGGAATTGGTATTGATCGATTAGTCATGTTATTGACCAACAATGAAAGTATTCAGGAAGTGTTGTTTTTTCCTCAAATGCGACCCGAAAAAGTGGATCAACCCGATTCGAATGAAAAATTTGGAGCCATTGGTGTTCCCACAGAATGGATTGAACATCTTAAGGAAATGGGCTACATCACCGTTGAGAAACTTCGCAAGGAAGACAACCCTGGAAAACTTGCCCAAACCCTTAATGGTTACCGTAAAAAGAATAAACTTGATATTTCAGCACTTAGTCCTGAAGACGTCAAGTTGTGGTTGTCTTAAGTCGGAATACGAGGCATACGTAAATTTTCTGTGCCTATGACCGTTTTGCTTCTAGGTCATCGAGAGCCTCCATTGATTTTGTCGTTGAATTTGGGTGCTGTAGTGCACAACAAATGCGTATAAAAAAAAAGGTCGACGAATGCCGACCTTCTCAAAAAATACTTAATTAGCTACTCTGATTTCATCATTAGAAAACGATACATTTTCATATCCTTCATGCCTTCCTTCATTTTGTGCATCCCTTTTTTTCGTGATGCCATTCCATCTGGGGTGTATTTGTCGCGTATTTGCTTCATATCAGCCTTCCAGGTGTCTCGAAGAGGTTTTAAATCGTGTTGAATTTGCTCCAATTCAGCCTTATGGGCATCTACAATGGGTTTTAATTTTGCGTCGAGGATCACGTTGATTTCTTTTCGCTTTTCTATGTCCATTTTTGGATGATTTTCTCCGTCACTACGAGACCCATCTCTCCCGGCTCGAATTTCCGTTCGAAGCGTCGCTATCGTCTCTTTTTCTTCTTCCGATAAGATGGTTTCAAATTCCAGTCTTTTGGCTTTTAAAACGGGTTTGATATTCGTTTTTCGATAGACTTTCATTTCCGTTTTCATCGCCTTCCGATTGACTTTTGCTTCCGCTTTTGCGTTCTTTAGTTTGGCCAATTGATCTTCGGTCAGAAGTGCTTCAACTTTTTGACGGTGTTCTGTTTTAAGCGTCTTAAACGCTTCACGATCTTTTTCTCCAGACGATCGTAGCTTTTTCATTTCTGATCGAAATGTTGTGCTT
>CAYZWM010000031.1:13021-24405 GCA_964482155.1 uncultured Chitinophagaceae bacterium
ATGCTCAATATGTTTTTTCATCATCTCTCCGCCTCTATTTTCCCCACCTCCTGGATGTTGAGCAAATGCTAAACCTACCCCTAGGGTTAAAAGTAAAGCCGTTGTTTTTAGTCTTTTCATAATTTCTTCTTCTGTTCCATTTTGACAATCAATAACCCAGTTCTATTTCATATGTCGTCGTTTTCTACCTCTTTTTCTCTTATGTTTTTCTCTTTTCCCCATTCGTTGTCTCATGTTTTTTAAGGTTGTCAACTGTTCAGCATTTAAGTTGATTTCGATTTCAGAAAACAGCCGATTTATTTCAGCATCTCTATGTTTACGAATTCCTCTGTCGATGCCACGCATACGACCCATATGTTCCTCAAAGGTCTCGTCAAACACAAGTTTTTGTTCATTGCTTAAATTCAGTTGGTCTTCAAGCCGATGTTTAAACATGGGTGGGCGTTGCATTTCAACCATTTGGTGAATGCGTTTTTTGGTAATTCTACCCGCAATAAAAAAGCCAATAACACTGCCTAATATCAAACAAAGTAGGCCAATCGTAATTATTTTACCATTCGTTTTCATTTGTTAAGTATTATTCTATGTCCCATTGATCGTATGTTTCAATAGACTGACTCACTTCGCTCGATGAATGTTCCGACAAACCCAAAATAGAATCAAAAGAAAGTGATCCGTCAAGTGCATAAACGGAGATCAATACCGCAACAAAGCAGGCAGCCATTGCTGTCCATACTCCTCGTTCCCAGAGTCTTACCTGTCTATTGCCACGATCTTGTTGGTGGGCAATCGACGCCATTACTCCATCGGTAAACCCCTCCGAAAACTGATAGTCTTCAGCGTGGTGTTTAGACAACAAATCTTCTATCTTATCCATTGTTCAATCCAAGTTTAATTAACGTTTCTTTCATTTTTTTCATGGCTCTGTTTAGTTTAGACATAACCGTTCCCTCTGCGATTCCCAAAAGTTGGGAAGTTTCTTTTGTAGAATATCCCTCAATCATTCGCAGTACAACGACACTTCTTGCTTCAGGCTTAAGGTTTTGAAGCCCTATTTGCACCAGTTGCTTATTCTCTAACTCGGTGAGCGCATCAACATATCCCGATTCGACGTTGTAGTGTTTCTCATCCTGCTGCACAAAACGATTGTTTCGTCGTTTTGCCGCATCCAGTTTGTTCAAGCTGAGGTTGATGGCAATCCGCGTAATATAGGTGGCAAGTGTGCTGCCGAATTGAAATTTATTCAAAGACTTATAAAGCCTAATAAAGGTTTCCTGACCTACCTCTTCCGCTAAGTTTGCATCTTTAAGCATATTAAAACACACACCAGCAACACGATCTTTATGTTCATCAACTATTTGACGATACAAATCCGGTTCACCCGATAAAATTCGTGTAATTAGACGTTTGTCAATGTCGTTTTGAGTATTCAAGTATGCGCTTACCTTGTGGGTTAGACCATGGAATGTACGATTTCATTCCATAGGGGTGCTCATTAAAACTGAACAATGTTTCTAGCAGGCACTTTTTGAAGATGAGCGTTGAGAATATGCTGAATGTCGATGTTGTTTTTTTGAGGAATCAAAACATCGGTTAAATCCTCCAAGGAGGAGAACTGGCTATGGCTGTCTATAAACCCGTAGCCCTGGTACGTCCCATTATCAATAAAAATAAACCCTTTTTCATCTTTGCTCCTTCCCTTAAGCCAAACTAAATAGGTGCCGCATTGAAGGGTGAAACTATCAATTGCTTTTTGAACTCGAGCGTTATACGATTCAGGCTCTTCTTTGCCAACACAAATGCCTAAACATTTGCTAAGTTGGTGGTCAAAGCAGGCACCATTAACCGTCTGCAACCCAGTCATTTTTGAGCATAATTGAAACTCCTCTGCCAATTCCTGGAGAAATATTCGCGCTCGTGTTGTATTTGAAAACAACGCTATGGGGTGGTTAAGGAATTTTTGCTTTTTGACAATCTCAATTCGTGTCACTCCTTTTTGATCCTGATATTGGCATAACGCGTAACCCGTTCCAGTGTACTTTTGAGCTCGGTTAAATTCTGGGAAGTGATTCTTAATTTCGGCGGCTTCAACCAATAATGCGAGTAATTCGGAACCCGTAAGCTGATAGGAAATATCGAAAATCTGTTTTTTGAAATTGAGTTTCCGAACACTATTGTCGGCGAAATGGCCATCAATTCGTGATTTTATCTCTTTCGCTTTTCCAACATAAATAACCTTTCCTTCTTCATTGTGCATATAGTAAATGCCGGTTCGATCTGGAAGTTGATCATAGGTTTCTTTTGGTAAATTCGGTGGTAAGCTACCTTCTTTGTTTCGAGCTTTTAGTGTTGAGCTTATGTGTCCATCGCTGTCCTTGTTAAGTAACATTTCAAGGAGGACGGTTGTAGCTTTTGCATCACCAGTGGCCCGGTGTCTGTCGTAAATGGGTATTTCCAATGATGCGCAAAGCTTTCCCAGGCTGTATGACTTGAGTCCGGGAAATATTTTTCTGCTTAAGCGAACCGTGCACGCTTTCTTTCTTCTGAAATCAGCACCTAGTTCCTTAAATTCTCCCCGAATAACATTGTAATCAAACCCCACACTATGGGCTACGAAAACCCGATCCTTCGTAATGTCGTGTACATTCTTAGCAATTTCAAAAAACCGAGGGGCAGAAGCGACCATGTCATTGTTAATTCCAGTTAGATTGGTAATGAATGGAGGGATGTTACACTCTGGATTAACCAGGGATGCAAACTCTTCAACGACTTGTTTTTTTTCATCGTCGTAAACAAAAATGGCCACTTCGGTTATCTTGTTCGAAGCACCCGTGGTCTCTATGTCAACAACCGCATATTGCAAGTGACAAAAGTATAAAAAGGAATTGATGCATTCAACGCATAATTGTCTCCTGTTTATAATCTTTTAAAGAATGACTCAAAGCGAACAGACTTAGTCAGGCCTGTTCGCTATATAAATGAGTTATTGTAGTTTAGTTTTGGCTATTTAGTAGCAACATTAACTTCTCTATTTGAGCTTGTTGTGCACTGATTAGTGCATTATTCTGTTCAACCATTAGTTTCAATTCTTCAATGGTCATTTGTTGTTCTTGTGTTGCCTTTACAAGAGGTACAACAAACTCAGCATATCGTAAGGCATAGTAATCTTCTTCGCTTTGAGGTTTGTCTACTCCACTAAAATCATAACCACTGGCCTGAGCCGCAAGCTCAACATCCTGTGCTAAAAAACCAGATTGAGTGGTACTCGTCGCTCCAGTTCCTATGTCTTCTTCTATATTGAGGTATGCGTTTACCGAAGCGCGATCTACTTTATAGGTTACCGGTGTAAGTGCCATGATGAACCTGGTTCCTACAACGTCTTCTTGAATATTGTACTTAAACCGTTTGTCGCTTAGTGTTGACCATCCCACTTCTCCGCCGATCGATGAGATGTTTGAATTTCCAAGTCGAATCTGATAAGATGCGGTGTTTTTTGCCGTATACCCCAGAGCCATAGATTGAATGTAATCTGCAGAAGAAGAATTGTCCGCACCAGCACCTAAAAACGTGCATTGTCGGTTTCCATCACTCTCATCTCCTGAGTTATATCCGACGGCAACGTTCGAGTATCCGAGATCATTCTCATACAACGCATTTATACCCACAGCTGTATTATTGTCACCGTCATTGTTTCGCAGGGTTTTATGCCCAAGAGCCGTGTTGCCATCTCCACTGTTGCTGTAAAGTGCATCAAAACCCACGGCAGTGTTCTCCGAGTAATACCCTCCGTATAACATTGCATTGCTACCGATAGCCGTGTTTTCTGACCCTGTGTTGGTGTACAAGGCAAAATACCCAACGGCAGTGTTGTCGTCGCCATTATAGTTGTTGACCAGAGTTTGCCCACCTACTGCAACATTGTTGCTACCATAGTAGTTTGTGGAAAGGGATGACGAACCAATAGCGGTATTTTGAGCCCCAGAATAATTTGATCCAAGTGTATTGTAACCCACACCTGTGTTTCCGCTGGCGTTATGGTTGTTGTTTAGTGAAGAATGGCCAATAGCTGTATTGTAGCTACCAGATATATTGTCTTTTAGAGTCTCGAACCCAAGGGCAGAATTAAAACGACCACCGGTATTCGATGTCAACGATTTATACCCGACTGCAGTTACTTCTCCATAAGCCGATATGCTTTTCAAGGAATACGCACCGATGGCCGTGTTTCCTTCTCCTGATGTATTGCTTGCTAGCGCATGAAACCCATTAGCCGTATTGTAATTTGCTGTAGTGCTTCCGTATAACGCGTGTGACCCAGTTGCCGTGTTTCCCGTTCCCGTGGTGTTGGTATACAACGCGTTGTTTCCAGTCGCAACATTCGAATCGCCATTCGTATTACTGAAAAGAGATTCGTGTCCAAGTGCGGAGTTATTTTGGCCAGTCGTGTTTGATTCCATCGATTGATAACCGGCAGCTATGTTTCGAGTTCCGTTTGTATTGGCGTAAAGCGACTTATATCCCTGGCTTGTATTGTAATTACCAGAGGTGTTGGTGTATAAACTTCGATAACCAACAGCCGAATTCCGTCCTCCTTGAGTGTTATTGTACATCGATTGATAACCTATGGCAGAGTTCGTTCCACCGTTTACATTCGACCGAAGCGCAGAGGCACCAATGGCCGTATTTTTTGTGCCAGTGGTATTGCTGGTTAAGGCACCTATCCCACTTGCTGTATTGTGATTTCCAGTGGTGTTACTTCGCATTGCTTTGGCTCCGCTGGCGGTGTTGTTATAACCTGTAGAATTGAAGTATAGTGCTTCAAAACCAATTGATGTGTTTGAATCTCCAGTGGAATTGTACGCTGACGCATAGTGCCCGTAGGCAGAATTAGTTGTTCCCGTGGTGTTCAAAATCAAAGCTCCAAACCCCATAGCCGTATTATACGCTCCAGACGTATTACTATACAAAGATTGACTACCAACTGCGGTGTTATGTTCACCACTTGTATTGGCTCGCAAAGCGCTATAGCCCATGGCTGTGTTTTCTCCACCGGTCGTATTGTAGTACATTGATTTGTTCCCGTTGGCCGTGTTATTCGAACCCGTTGTATTGGCTCGTAGAGATTGAAAACCTGTTGCCGAATTACTCAGCCCTGTGGTATTGGACCGCAATGCCTGATAACCAGTAGCCGTATTTTCTTTACCTGTGGTGTTTGAGTTTAACGCATAGATGCCAAGAGCGGAGTTGTAGTTTACGTTTCCTGAGTTATTTACACCGGAACTATCACCAACATAAATACTTGTCGAATCCGATATGCCGTCTAGCAAATTGTTGATTTTTAGCGAAATACCACCTCCTGACGAAAGTAAAATGGTATCGTTCGAAAGGCTAAGACTTTGAATTTCGTTTGTGCTGTCCAAATCTGCTAAAAGTACGGAGCCTCCTCCATTACTTATGAAAAGGGTGTCCAATACCCGGCTTATGGTTTGGATCTCGTTGGTGCTATCTTGATCGATTAGATAGATTGATCCACCATTGAGACTGAGGTATAAGGTGTCATTACTTTCGCTCAAACTTTGAATCTCGTTGGTCGTGTTTGGGTCTGGAAGCACAATATACCCGCCGTTGAAATCCAAGGCCAACGTATCGTTATGAAGTTCTAACTTTTGGCGAAACAGGTGCCATGAATTATGGTAATAAACGAAATTACTATCCGTAATGTCATAAATAATCATGCCATTCGGAGGGTTGGAGATGTCCAAAATTTGTGTTTGCGTCATGCGAGGAAAGAGCACACCCTTTGTCGTACTCTCCATCTCAAATAAGCTGTTTGCATTAATGGTTGATGGGTTGTCCCCAATTTTTACCTGAGCAGAAACATGATCATAACTAAAGGCAAATAATAGGGTGAAAATGATTCCCGTTGCGATTCTATTTTTCATTTTACTAACTATTTTGAAGTACAAAATTTATTTTTTAATAATCCGGTATGGCGTCTGATTGATCAGTAAGACATACACCCCGTTGCTTAGATTTGACAAGTCCAGAGACTGTTGTCGATCAAGGGTGTCGATTGATTTGGAAATGACATATTTGCCCGTTTGGTCAATCAATTGAATGGAGATCGGAGCGTTAGAAAGTAATCTCTCGTTTAATTCAATATGTACGATATCGTTGGTAGGATTTGGATAAATATGATTGACAGCATCTCCCTGGCCAAATTCAAGAACTTTAACATCGGTAACATCATATTTGCCGTCAAAGTCTACCTGTTTAATTCGGTAGTAATTCACTCCAATGATCGGATGCTTGTCGATAAAGCTGTATTCCGTAAGGTGGTTCGTTGTTCCACCACCCTCTACTTGAGCAATGGTATTAAAACTCAAACCATCTGTACTTCGTTGAACGTTAAAGTGACTGTTGTTTAGTTCTCTAGCCGTAGACCAATGTATGAATGCCTCCGTGTCGTTGCGTTTTTGAACGTGGAAGGATACGAACTCAACAGGTAGGGCGGAGACCGATGAACCCGAAAAACTAAATGCCCCAAACATGTTCACTGTTGTTGCATTTCCGCTTGATCCACAACCATCTCCTGTTGTCACGGTTCCATCTGCACTTGATCCTGTGTTACCTCCGTTGCCCTGGCTAACCCACTTCGTACCATTCCAGCAGGCGACCATTGCTTCGGTAGGAATGTTTACGTTACTGTAGGTGTCGTAGGCTAAACGTACTTGAACCGGAGAGGAGCCATTCGTTCTGTTTAGAACCCAAAATTCCTTCTCCGTGATGTCCACTACAATGGGTGAGCCACCACAATTGGAATCAATTGATGATGTATTTCGTCCAAAGTTGTTGGAGTTTCCTTGTAAATAGTATGCTGTAAAATGATCCGTGGTTGATGCTGGGGCAGATATACTGATCGTTTGTAAGTTGACAGAATCACCCGTAGGGAATTCAAACGCGTCATTACCAGATTTCCGTACAGAACCATCCACATGACTGCTGTCGTTGGACCCACTGTGGGTAGAATTATCCAAAAAGTGAACAAAGTGAATGTTGCTATCAGATCGATTGACGATAAACAATCCTTTGGAAAAATTTAAATGACTTGAAACCCGCATTTCTTGTGACAGATATACGTTAGCCGAGTTGCCGATAACTAAACTGTCAAATTGAAAAATGGAGTCCCCACTGATGGTTTGTACAATACTTCCAAGTAAATGAAAAGTGCCTTCATTGACATTGGAGGATCCACCTATTGTTCCTTTATTGTATAGAGAACCAAAGTTAGAAAAATTCGAACCTCCATGAGTTTGAAGGTTTGCTCCAGTGTGAATATAAAGCGTCTCTTGACCATGACTTGTCATGTTTAGGAGTGCATTGACTAGGACCAGTATAACTATTCGTATTTGCATTGGACTCGATATTTCGATTTTGTCTGAGCAAATATTATCGCTGTTTTACATCCTAACCAGTCTTAAATGGTCAATGATGGTGAAACAATGGTCAACACCAAAAAACGAAGGGTGAACGGATTTTTGGGTTTGGAACGTTGTGTAGAGGGTGAATCCAGTCTGAACTTGCCAGAAGTCTGGCCAGGTATTAGGAGACTATTAATTGTCTTGATGTTCCTAATTTTCCGTTTTGAATACGAACCTGATAGGAACCTTTGGCAATGTGGTCAGTCGGAAATTCCATGAGTATGACACTTTTGTTTGACGTGTAATCAAGGAGTAGAACATTTTTTTGAGCGTCGATTACTTCAATCGTAAAAACCAGTCGCAAGGCATTATAGAATCGTATTTTAAAAACGTCTCCCTGGAACACAGGGTTCGGGTCAATATGTAGTGAAGGAATGTCCATATGTAGCATTACATTCAGATTTTGTTGAATGTGTTTATTGTAAATATCTGATTTTAAGGCAAATATTGGATGAATTGGACTCTCCTACGAACTAAGAATGGTTAACGCGTCTTTAAGAATGGTGAACTGAGGATAATGAATGGTGAACGAAAATGGTTTTACAGCAAATCAATGGCGGCCATTAATCGTTCACGATACGTTTTTCCGATAGGAATTTGTGCTTTTTTAATTTGAATATGGCTTAGACCAATACCTTCAATTTTACTTAAGTTGACAATGTATGATCTGTGAACCCTTAAAAACTGGCTTGAGGCTAACTTTTCATCAACGGCCTTAAGGGATAGACTTAATAGGATCTTTTTGTCACTGGTATGGAGAAATACATAATTATCATAAGCTTCGAGATAATGAATGTCTGTCAGCGCGATGTTGACCAAACGATCCTTTATTTTGACAAATATGCGGTCACTTTTTATGCCTTCGAACGAAGATTCCGGTTCTTGATTTTTGCTTAAGTTATGAAAGACTATTTCTAAGGTGGTTTGAAGGTTGCGTTCGTCTACAGGTTTAACCAAATAAGCTGCCGGGTTGGTGGCCTTGATACGATCTATGGTCGGTCGGTCATTAAAAGCAGTCAAAAAAACAATGGGTAGGTCATGACTTTTGTTAATCATTTCAGCCAATTGAATTCCGTCTATTTCAGCACCCAGGTGGACGTCTAGCATACACAGATTAGGTTGGTTTAGTCGTATTGACTTCAAGGCGGCATCCGCATTGTCTACAGGATCCAACGCATCGTAACCAAACTCATTTAACGTAGCTTGAATATCTTCCGCTATAATCGGATCGTCCTCTACGATTAGAATTTTAAACTTAGCTGTCATGTTGAATCTTTGTATAACTGTTAATCTTTAAGGTAACTGAAGTCCCCTCTTTGGACTCGATGCTAACGTCGGCTTTAAGTTTTTTTGCTAAGGAGTAGACAAGTTTCAGTCCGAAGGAAGACACGTTGTCCATATCGAAGTCCTTGGGTAGCCCATTCCCATTGTCCGAAATGTTCATGACCAGGATGTCGCCTTGTTCGTGTAACCCAATTGACAAAAGACCTTTCTCTTTACCTGTAAAGGCATACTTATAACAATTCGTCACCAACTCGCTCAAAATAAGCCCAATAGATATGGCAGAGTTAATGTCGAGGTGAATTTTATCAATGTTCAACTCGGTTCGAATGCTGCCAGAATCAATTCCATACGACGATTGCAAAGACTCAACTAGATTCTGAGTATAGTTCAAAATGTTTATCCGATTTAAACTCGTTTCCTGATAGAGTTTTTGGTGAATCAGTGCCATGGATTGTATGCGTTGTTTACAACCTTTTAACACATCTAGGGTTTTCTGGTCATCGACCTGCCGGGCCTGAAGGTTAAGTAAGCTCGAGACAAACTGCAAGTTGTTCTGAACTCGATGATGAATTTCTCGAAGTAAAACATCTTTTTCTTCGAGAGAATGTTGGATGATTTGGTTTTTATCTCTTAAGGCATCATTAGTACGTTGCTTAATCCTAAAAAGACGGTAATACATAAGCGCGATAACAAGTATGACAATAAACGCGCCCCATAAAATGTAATTCAAGAGGTCTTTGTTTTTGGCTTTTTGCTCTATCTGGCCATTTGCAAAGGTCAATTCTGCTATTTCTCTTTTATTGGCTTCGTCATCAAATTTGTTCTGCATCTCGACCATTTTTACGCGATTTGCAGCTCGTAGAGTGCTGTCACTAATGTGGTTGTGTTTGGCCTGATGCGTATACGCAAGTTTATATCGGCCGGTATTGAAGTAGATTTCTGATAAGGCTCCATGTAAGCGTTGAAGTTGGTAGGATGAGGTAGTTAGTTCTAAACCTGCCTCACACTCTTTTTCTGAGGCTGAATATTGGTTAAGATCTAAATACAATCGTGCTAAACGTACATGACAGCCTACCAAACGACGAGTACTTCCCAATTCCGTGAAGATGCTCTTGGCTTGATTAAAGAAGGATATGCTCTCGTCATATTCTTTATTTAAATAACTCGTCAACGCCAGGTTATATACGCAAATGCCAATGGGCGTTTTGTCGCCAATACGTAATCGATATTGGTAAGATTCGTGTAGTCCTTTTAGAGCTTTGTCGTACTTTCCGTTATCCCTAAACATAGAGCTTAGGTCCATTAAGCCACTGTAATACTTGGACGAATCGCCGATCTCCTTGTATATAAGGATGGCGTCTTTTAAGTATTGTTCGGCACGTTCAAATTCCCTTTGAATTGCAAACACCACACCAAGGTTTTGATAGGCAATCGCCAAATCTCGCCTTGACCCAAATTTTTTCTTGAGTTCCAGGGCTTTAAAGTATTTGACTGACGCTGTCGCGTAATTTTCGTTAAATCGATAAGACAAACCCAAATTGGTCAAGGTCCTTCCCATGTTTAACGAGTCCTTTTTTTCTGTAAATAGTTCAAGTGCATGGTCAAAAGCCCAAATGGCGCTGTCGTAAAGCGCTTTACTTATATAAGCACTACCCATTTTAGAGTAACCCCTTGCCTGGCCTCTGGTGTACTGAAGGTCAACGGACAAACGATAGCCTTTTTTGGCATATAGGAGTGAACTGTCGTAGTTCAAAGGGCTAAAACGGTTACTTAAAGTCAATAGGGTTCGTACATATTGCGTGTCGAGGTTGGTTTTAGATAAACGTAACCTAAGGCTGTCAATATCAGTTGATTGTCCAAACGAATGGGTGTTAATCAGAGCCATTAATAGGCCGCATATCAAATGTATAAATAAGCGTTTTCTCATATACAAAGTTTAAACGTGATTGTACCTCATTGGCATGGTGCCAATAGAATAATGTCTTCGAGTGTATTCATGCTGAATCATCGAGATTTACACGGTATAATCAATCCGAATGTAAGGTTTAATTCAAAAACGTACACAAAGGAAGTAAATCGGGATTCTGTTTTTACTCATCAAAAGACACTTCTTTAGGAGAAATTTTGTTGAATGATTACTGCGGATCGTCCCCTTCTCAGGGAGCTGAACCCATCCAAGTAAGTACAAAGTATGTTTGTTAGGGTCAGCAATTTCAGTTCTATGAGGTGCATGACACTAAAAGAGATCGTTCGGCTAAAATGAAAGATGAGGTTGAACGGTTAAAGAGGTTACGAACCTATATCCATAGGCAATTAGCCGGGGTCTGGGAAGGGAATGGATTTGTCATACTCGATCCAGGGCGTCGAAAAAAATGTTTTTATCTATAGAATTAATAGACGAAATCCCTGTTGACCTGTGTAAGGTGCCAGAGGGTCTTACCAGGCAGTAGTGAGAAAAGTATTAAATCGGTTTGAATCCTTCAAATGCCTGAAGGCAGTTATTACAGTAATGCAGGCTGCGGCACAGTGTAGGCCCAAACGGACTTTTTACGTCTGTGTTTCGACTTCCACAGAAAGGACATGGCGTATCTGACAATACATCCAGTTCCATATAACCCG
>CAYZWM010000032.1:0-23998 GCA_964482155.1 uncultured Chitinophagaceae bacterium
ACCAGCCAATAGGGTAAGAGTCTGATTGCCAACATGCACTTCAACAATCCCAGTGTTTACCCCAACAGAAGTAGAGTGGTCGTCTGTTCTAACAAGAAAAGTAGTTCCTTTGACAGTAGCCGTGAGGTGGTTTGTAACCACCTCAAAAACTCTGTCCTTATCCGGTTTTACGACAAAAAAGGCTTTTCCATCCAATCGCAACTTTCGATCGTCTTGATTGAACTTGACATCCATTTGTAAAGAAGAATTTTCAGATAGATAGACATGCGATCCATCTTCCAATCCTTGTACAGTTTTTTCGGTTTGATTGGTAAATACTATACCAGATTCAAAACCATGTGTACCGTATTGTTGGTACACAAAGAGCGAGGAAACAATCAGTAGCACAACAGCAGCAACCCTGTAAAACGCTCTATAGAATATAGGGGTAATGATTTTCGTCTTGATTTCAGGTTTTTCGGTCAACTTTTCAAAGTCACTCCAGGCCACCTTTGCATCAAAACGTTTTGATTTAGGGAATTCACTAACCTCAGATGAAAGCCAAATCTTCTGAAGTTGGTTGTAATCAGTCAGAAACTCTTCATCAGAGACAATCAGTCGGCTAAACCGTGTCTCTTCAGCGTCTGTTAAACTGCCTGTTAAATGCCCAATGATCAAATTCTCGTTATCCAATTATTCTTTTTCTTTAAATCCGCATTAAACTTACTCGAGCTTTCAAATAGTTTAATGTGTTCCGGTTCTGTTGACTTTCGTCCAACCAATGCGCCAATTCAGCTTTTTCCTCTACGGTGCATTGATTTAAAACATACCTTAACAAGGTATTCCCTTGTAAATAGTTCATAATCTCGGATTATATTAGTTAAACACATATTTATGGCCTCACCCCCACTCTAGTTACAAACTTTTTTTTAACTCTTTGGTAATCAACCTAAAAGATTTGATCTCTGAGAAATTTCAAGGCTTTCCCTATTTGATTCTCAACTGTTTTGGGTGCAATATCTAAACGCGTGGCAATTTCTTTGTACGTCATCTTTTCTTCTCGACTCAACCGAAATATATATTGCCTTTTTTCAGGCAACTGCCCGATTAGAATTTCGATTTTATGCTGCATTTCTCGCCCTTCTAATTCTTGTTCTGCATGATGCGGTATAGCCGCGTCTTCGTTTTCTAAGGCTTGAACAATCTGTTGTTTGCGCTTGTCATTCAAAAGCTGATTTTTGACCGAAGCATATAGGTAGGCTCTGGGGTTTTCAAGCTCAGACACGTCTTTACCTGATTCCCATAACTTGAGAAAAACCTGTTGCACGGCGTCTTTCGCCAGTTGATAATCGGAGCAATAGAAATTCGCAAACCGACATAGTGCTTCAAATTGCTGTAGGTACAGCTTCTTAAATCTTTCTTCCAACAGAACTAAGGTCTAGTCAATTACATCTACGACAAAAATAAGTGATGAACTCTTTTTTTATTGAACAGTACTGTCCGTCATTTAGTACATTATCGTTAAATCATGATGATTTAATGAGATAACAACGCCTCAAGACATCTTTTTTAGATCCACAATAAACATGGTTGATGTCGCTCGGTTGGTATGCACCTGGTCGTTCCCTTTTTTTACATAAATGTTGGCTTCACAAAACACCAGTTGCCCTCCAATTTTGGTAACCTTACCCTCGGCTATTAACGTGTCTCCAACACCCGGGTTAAGGAAAGACATGCTCAAATCGGTGGTAACCACCCCAACGTGCTTTGGCATCAGGGAATAGGCAGCAAAACCCATAACTATGTCGCTCGCCGTAGCCATTACTCCCCCATGTACGAAGTAGTTCTGTTGCATATGCTTTTCCTCTATGGTTAAACTTCCTTTGACATAACCCAATTCAATTTCGTCAAGCTGAAAGTCCATCAACTGCATAAAGAACTGACGTGTCAACTTTTCTTCTATGTCTTTTTTAAAGTCTGGGTTCAGACATACAAATGGTTTATTCATCTTCTTCAAATAACATATTGTTTAGGGCATTCTGTAATTCAGCGAGCTTGTGTTGCTCTCTTTTTTGTCGGGTTAGCCGTATTCCTTCCTCATAAATCTCTTCTGCTTTAGGGATGTTTTTTTCGCGGTGATACAATTTCCCCAAATGGTAATAGGTGGCAGTATAATCGGGATCGCGCTCAACCAATTTGATTAAAATATTTTTAGCCGTTTCCCAGTTTTCTAGGCCAACGTACTCAATGGCCAACGCATAATTTAGGAAACTATCGTTGGGTTCGTTTTTTAAAAAAGATTCTAACTGTTTTATTCTACTCATTACGAGATTATAAATGGCAAATTTCCTTAATTTTGATCCTTCATTTTTGGAGCATACATAAAAATATTAAATGAATATATTAGTATGTGTTAGTGCCGTTCCAGACACTACCACAAAAATCAGTTTTGTTGACAATAACACAAAATTCAATACAGAGGGAGTTCAATTTATTATCAACCCCTACGACGAATTGGCGCTAACCCGTGCACTGGAACTTACTGAAGTTCAAGGTGGCGAAGTTACTGTTATTACGGTAGGAGAAGTATCTGTAGAGCCTGTAATTCGCAAAGCCCTTGCCATTGGTGCTCATAAAGCCATACGAGTCAATACGGCTCCAATTGATGGCATGCATGCAGCCCGTTGCATTGTGGAAGCGGTTTCTGACCAGTCTTTCGACCTTGTACTTACCGGTCGTGAGTCGATTGATTACAATGGTGGCCAGGTTGCTGGCTTGTTATCAGAAATGCTGGACATGACGTTGATTAATGTGGTTGCTAAGTTAGACGTTGAAGGAAACACGGTAACTGCCGTGCGGGATATCGATGGCGGACGGGAAACAGTTTCTGTCGAAATCCCTTGCGTTATTTCCGCTCAAAAAGACTTATGCGACCCAAGAATTCCCAATATGCGTGGAATTATGCAAGCTAGAAGCAAACCACTTACCGTAGTAGAACCAACCAGTGAATACGCTGATACGGCATATACTGGTTATGAATTACCTACTGCAAAACAAGGTGTGCGATTAATTGACGCCGACAATGCAGGTGAGTTGATAGATTTATTGAGAACAGAGAAAAAATTGATATAGAGATGATTTTAGTTTTTGTAGAAAAAGACGGAAGAAAGATTAAAAAATCTTCCCAGGAAGCCATAACCTACGGTGCTGATTTGGCTCAACTAACCGGAACGAGCTGTGCTGCCGTGGTCATTGGTGATGGCTCGGACCTGGATAATCTAGGTCAGTATGGGGCGTCAACGACGTTTGCCGTATCGGGTGGAGGTTTGGACACATTTACCCCGGAAGGATACACCAATGCGGTGCACCACGTTGCTGAAGCGCAAAATGCACACACCTTGATTATTTCAGGATCATATACCGGAAAAAGTATTGCACCAAAACTTGCTGTTAAATTAAACGCAGCCCTTTCCACTGGAGTTGTGGCTATGGCTGATACCAGTAATGGGTTTTCCGTTCGAAAAACATGTTTTTCGAACAAAGCCTTTACGTCCGTATCGGTCAATAACGACACTAAGGTAATTAGCATTGTTCCGAACTCATACGAGGTTAAAACGTTTGACAATCAAGCGGACGTTGTGTCGGTTTCATTTGACGTTTCATCGTCGTTGAAAACGAAATCGATTGCTATTGATAAAGTTCAGGGAAAGATTCCTTTAACTGAAGCCGAATTAGTGGTTTCAGCAGGTAGAGGATTAAAAGGCCCTGAAAACTGGGGAATGATTGAAGAGCTTGCTGAGGTACTAGGCGCTGCTACGGCATGTTCTAAGCCCGTAAGCGACATGGATTGGAGACCACATAACGAACATGTAGGACAAACCGGTATTACCATCAAACCTAACCTTTATATTGCCGTCGGAATTTCCGGTGCCATTCAACATTTGGCTGGAGTAAGCGGTAGTAAGGTTATTTGCGTTATCAATACAGACCCTGATGCTCCATTTTTTAAGGCTGCAGATTACGGGATTGTTGGAGATGCCTTTGAGGTTATTCCTAAATTAATTGAACGGGCTAAGCAGCTAAAGGCTGAATAAGATGCAGAAGATAGAACTGGAAATAGTAGGACTTGCTTCAGGGCATACCAGTAAAAATACTTCGTATACGCTAATTTTAGGCGAAATCGATGGTGAGCGACGCATTCCAGTGGTTATCGGTGCATTTGAAGCTCAGGCAATAGCTCTTGTACTTGAAAATATTAAACCTCAGCGCCCACTGACCCACGATTTATTTAAAAGTTTTGTCGAACAATATAATGTAGAGGTCACCGAGGTCTTCATTTCCAATTTGGTTGAAGGCGTTTTTTATGCAAAAATACTGTGTATTAAGGATGGCCATGAAATAGAAATCGATGCCCGAACCAGTGACGCTGTTGCCCTTGCTGTTCGATTCGATTGTCCGATATATACGAGCGAAGAAATAATTGCCGCCGTTGGCATTGAAGCAGATCCAAGTGAAGTTGAAGCTCCTGGAAGACCAGAACAGGAAATTGACGATTTCATGCAAAATATTGGCAAAAGCACCGACTATTCGGCCTTAGATTTACCAGATCTTGAAATCCTTCTGAACGAGGCACTTCATGATGAGGACTACGATAAGGCAGCGGAAATTCGCGATGAGATCAACAAGCGAACGTAATTCGTTTAACCTTCTCCCCTATTTATCGGTAAGAAATTAACGTTATAAAAAAAGGCAGCTTTGAATAAGCTGCCTTAAGTTTAAGTATTCGAAAAGGGTTAATATTCATCCATACCAAAGCCGGTTCTTTCGTGACCGGATATCTCGTATATCGTTCCCGGATCATCTGCAAACTCGACCTCAAAATAGATACTATCTACCTGTACGCCGGTTTTAGATCGTCCACCATCGGGAAAAACCTCTCCATTGACTACACGAATTTTGATCGGATAACCATCTACCAGGTTGTCCAGACTATCGCTGGCGCTGCTTAAGCCAAACGTCTTCGACGAAACATCCATAGGACTTTTAACTATAAAATCCCAAAAGTTCGACTGATCGTTTAGCAATAGTTCATTACCATCTGCTGCTGAAGTAGTTGATGTTAAGAATGTGTTATGACCAAGACCATAAACGTCTACCCCACCAATGGTATATTGAACATACCATTCTCCGGCCAATTCACTACCCGGTATCACTTCAGGTTCAAATTCTCCCCAGTCATCACAAGCGGTTAGCATGAAAGTTCCCAGGCAAAGTATTATAACGTGTTTTAGTGTTATTTTCATAATGATTTAATCTTAAAATTGAACCTGAGTAAGTGTAACATCAAAATCGTATGGCCCGGCATCCCAATTCGTTACCAAATTGATTGTCATGCTGCCCGCATCGACTGTCATTCCAGTTACTGTACATACACCACCGAATGATCGTACGCTGAAATCTTCAAACGTAAAGTCATTGGTCGCTATGTCGTTGGCTGTAACCACTAATCCAGGTGCTATATATGCATTGCCGTAACCCCGACCATAGTCGTAGTAACCGCCAATTCCATCTGAAAACTCGTACGTACCGTCCGTGTTTTTCCAAATAATGATATACGCCAGATCTTCATATTGGGCACTCACCACACCATTTCTTACGATGGTGGATGTGTAAATCCCCTCTATAGAACTGACTAAATCACCATTGTTAACCACATAAACATCTCGGCTTACCGAACCGGCAAAACCATCCTTGTTTGTGGCGGAATAGCTAAACTGGTATAAATCCGCAACGTTTACATCAAGTCCTGAACCGAACATGTATACGCCTGCTTCACTTACCGTTACAGGTATATCGCTACCGGCTTCAGTTGCCGTTACTCCGGGATCAGAAAACGGATCTCCCAATTGATGAATGATTAACCCCGACCCTGTAAATTCAAAGTTGGGATAATTGGTCACCCTGGAAATTGATTCTGTATCATCTTTACACCCCACAAGCCCAATGATTAAGAGTGCTATGAGGGTAAAAGGTTTTAAATGTTTCATTTTCATTTTTTTAAATTCTTAACTAATTATTTACTCCACCACACTTTTTGTCCCAATCCACCAGCAGGTTGTGAAGGTGTATTGGTATTTCTCGAAACTTCTCTATCTGGAAACAATAACCTCTGTGGTCCTTTTGACCCACCTAAAACTGAAGCAATAGAGATGGTAAGTTCACCAGGGTCTCCTATACCAGCTGCATAAGCTGGATATCCCGTACGATTTATTTCAAAAAATGCTTCCTGATTTTGAGTGTTGCACATGCCTACCCATTTTTGAGTAATGATTTGCTTCCATTTATCGTCCATTGTACCAGACGTGTTGTACTCGTAAACTCCACTTGGTCCATATAAAACGGCCGCACCGGTCGCTCCTAACAGAGTAAATGATGCTTCTATTCCAGCTTCATAAGCCGCCTGAGCACCCGCACCTCCATTGAACCTAAGGTTCGCTTCAGCCACGAGGAAATTAACCTCAGCAACCGTAAAGAAGTAGACAGGCGTATTGGCAAAAATTCGAGGAATTGCTAAACTGTCAAATCGGATGTCTCGATTTGCAAAGTCTCCTTGCTCTTTTGCTATCCACTGGCTAGCAGATTTTTCAAACAAGTTGTCAATCCTTGGATCGGCGTTATCAACTAGAAACTTAATAATCGTGTTACTCGCTACCTGGTTTACACCACCTAAGCGGTCTACCTGTATTTCGTAATACGGGTTTCGTTTCCCTTGCTCATCCGCAAATGCAGTCATTGTTGCATCCTGGGTGATGAAGTTGTTTGCCGTAACCAGCGCCTGAATAGCCGCTACATCTGCTTTCGCAGTAGCCGACACCCTCATGTGCATTCGCAGCATCAATGTATTGGCAAAACCAATCCATTGAGCCATATCACCGGCGTATACCAAATCTGATGAACCGGGAGAAACACCCGCATCATCTGCATAAATTTGGAGCGCACCCTCTATGGCGCTTAACACACCAGTATAAACGTCACTGCCTTTGTCCCAGGTTGGGTTATAGTTACCCGACAATCCCTCCAGAGCATCTGAATAGGGAATTTCGTTATAAAAATCAGCCAACATTTGGTAGGCATAAGCCTGCATTACAGTTGCGATCAGGTAATAACTCCCTTCAGACTCATCAAGAGCCTTATCGCGTACGGTCTGCAGGTCATTTATTCCACCTGCATAGATATCCTGCCATTCTCGATCGAAGAAGTCAGACGAAATATTATATTCATCGATATCTTCATACTGACCGGCGTCAGGGCTTTGTGTATAGTATTGAGACCAAAAGCCTCCAAGATTAAAATACGATCCTCCCGTTTGAATTCCGATTGAGGCCATACCTACAGGAAGAATCAAATCTATGGAAGCATCATTTGGGTTGTTAGGGTCTGTATTCACATCCAAATAGTCATCACAACTTGTAAAAACCAGGGCGAATGAGACCAACAAAACGATGTATTTATTTATTCTGTTTTTCATTAATGTTCTTTTTAAAAATTAGCCCTTAATGCAATACCAAATGAACGTGTCGTCGGATTTGCACTGTACTCACCAAAACCTGATTCTACTCCTGTTCCGAATGAACTTACCTCTGGGTCAATAAATTGATTATCCGTTGGCGTGAACAGTAACAAGTTTCTACCAATCAAACTTACAGACATGTTGTATGCGTTGATCTTGTCTGAAATTTTTGTTGGAATGGTATAACTGATTACCAAATCTCGCAGCTTAATGAATGTCTTATCAATTACGTTCTGACGATCAAACGCCACCGCTCTATGATAATCATCCATGTGTGCAGGATCTACAGCAGTAAGATTCTCGATGTAACTAAACGTTCCATCACCATTATCCACTTCTACTACTGAGTTTGGATAAACAAACGGTTGACGGTTGTTGTACGTCGTGTTAATGTTGTTACCCGTAAAATAGCTTATGTCTGCCGTTCTGGAGTACATCAAACCACCTTTTCGCATATCGAAGTTGAACCCAAGTCCAAATCCTTTCCACGAGAAATTGTTTGAGAAACCCATCATATAGTCGTACTGTGAATTTCCGTAGTATTCCTTTTCAGTCGCCGCAACAGGAACCCCGTTGGCATCAACTACTGTCATACTTTTTCCGTTCACATCTACTGTTCTTGCCACAGTCCCTTCAAATACACCGACGGGTTGACCAGCAACAGCAAAATAACCGGTTGTAGATAATCCTCCACGTCCAAGTGCAAACTTCTCAACACCATTTGCTAAAGAAATTACCTCGTTATTGTTTTTAGTAAAGTTAAACGATGAACTCCAGTTAAAACCATCCTTTTTTTGGCTTTTCAGTATTTTACCTGTTACCAAAATTTCCCAACCTTTATTTTCAACTTCCGCTGCATTAGCCCACTGGATAGCATAACCAGATGACGGAGCAAGAGGTACTTCAAAAATTTGATTGGTTGTGTTTCGTTTGTAATACGTTATATCAACAATTAACCGATGTTTCAAAAATCGAAGGTCTGTTCCAATTTCTATTTCATTGGTAATCTCCGGTTGTAGCTTGGAATTACCCAGGGTATTTCCTACCTCAAATCCATTTACACTTCCAGGAATTGGGAATGTATACGGTCTAAAAGGTTGATCAATATTACCGGCTACGTATACGGGATTGATAATATATACTGGCGCATCATTACCGGTTTGTCCAATACCAAATCTCAGTTTACCAAAGTTCAACGTCTTCTTAAGTCCCTTAGGTAATAGGTCCGTAAAGATCAAACTAACATTGGCAGACGGGTATGTAAATGAATTGTTGTCTACAGGCAGTGTCGAAGAAACGTCTCTTCTTATACTAAGATTAACAAACATGTACCCTTTATAGTCAAACGTACCCTGAACAAATGTTCCGATCAATCTTCTTAAGGTATTGGCTTGTTTGATGACTGGGGTCGAAGAACTGTTGTTTAGGTTATAGTAACCCGCAATGTCTAATCCAGTAACACTGGAGTATAAACTGCTGGATGATCGTTCATTAACGTTTAAACCAATAAACCCATTAAACCCAAGGTCTTTATTGATCTTCGATTCATATCTGGCCAGGAAATCATGATTGATTTGATCGGCTGAATATTTGTAATTACTCACAAAACCAGGATCATCAACACTTCCACCATTTACGCCTTCTGGGAGTAAAATAGATCGAGATATATCGGCATTAGAGTTGTTTACGTCAAATCCAAATCGGTAAAGCAAATTCCAATGATTTCGAACCTTAGCTTTCACTTCAACATTACCAAAGAACTTGTTCGTGCTGGCACCACTGTTGTTTTCATAGATCGAATAGTATGGGTTTGTTACCCCATATCCAGTGAAATAGGTTTCCGGGTCGTAAAACTCGGCTTTGTAATCTTTCATATCTACTATGCTCAAATCCCGTGGAATCTGCATGAGGTTATTCACTACGGAAGAACCTTCCTGACCTGTAGGTACAAAGCTGTTATCGGTTTGGGCAAAGTTCATTGAACTTGAAAGTTCTAACCAGCCAATTTTTCTTGATCCCCGTAGAGCCAAGGTATTACGCTTAAAGCGATCTACATCGGTAGGCATGATACCATCTTGTTCGAAATTGGAGTACGACAGGTAGAACGTCGACTTATCATCTCCACCACTTAACGATACGTGGTTTGTTCTGGAAAACCCAGTTTCAAAGAAGTCTTTGTAGTTATCTTCAATGGCCACATAAGGTTTAAGCAGTTGGGCGTTGTCTACCACCCGACCCCAAACGCGATCTTCTCCGTCAAATTCTGGTCCCCATGAACCATTTTCATCCAACCAGTTATTTCCATCCCAACCCTGGCCAAAGGTGTTTTGATACACAGGGCTTCTGAGGATTTTGGAAAAACTCATGTTACCGGAGTAGGAAACACCAAATCGTTTCTTTTCTCCTGGGGCAGCATAGGCTGTCTTTTTTGTGGTAATAATGATTGCACCGTTCGCGGCACGAGAACCATACAATGCGGTTGCTGCAGATCCTTTAAGAATATTTATCGAAGCAATGTCTTCCGGGTTAACTGCGTTTGCACTGTTCCCAAAGTCAAAACCATAATTCAATGCATCTCCATCTCCAGATACGTCAGTCGACGATGAATTGATGCTGACATTGGTCATGGGTACTCCATCAATTACAAACAAGGGTTGATTGCCCTGAGCCATCGAACTGATACCACGAATAACAATTCGGGTAGATGCACCAGGGTCTGTGGAGCTCTGGGTAATATTTACACCGGCTACTCGACCTTGCAATGAGTTCAATAAACTTCGCTCACCTGTTTGGGTAATTGCTTTTGCTTTTACCTGGGTTGCTGAAAACCCAAGTGATTTGATCTCTTTCTTTACTCCGATTGCCGTGACGACCGTAGTTCCCAAATCGAAAAAATCTTCCACCAACTGGACGTTAATCATGTTTCCCGTGGTAATGGCCACTTTTTCAGTTTTAAAACCGATGAATAAAAACTGGAGTTCTTTGCTGCCTGCTGGAACTTCTAGAGAGTAGCTCCCATCTGCAGCTGTTGTAGTGGCGACATTGGTATTGTCTGTGACGACGACACTTACGCCTTCGACCGGATGATCTCCGTCGAGTGTAGTTACCTTACCTTTTATGACTTGTCCCTGGGCAAAAACCATTTGAGATAGACACAAAAACGCACAGACAACCACCGCTTGGTAGAATTTTCTGTTCATACTTATTACATAATTTTGATGTAATTAAACATTTATTTACGCCTTAAACAAATTTCATAACACTCTAGTGACATTTAATAACCACAAAAAACAGGTAGTTTTTAATCCGAAACAAGGCCACTTTAGTCGATAGAATTGATCCTTTTATCGGAGACTAAACGACTGAGTATTAAAGCAGTCCGCTAATTTTGAATAAAAGTGAAATTCACTAGAAATTTCGTCGAATAATTTTCCCAAAAAGAATCGTACACTATATCGAAAAAAAATTATGAACACGTCAATAAATCGACTTTTGGGATTGGTTGTAACTCCTTAAAAATGAGGTATAAAATGGACGGCAATCCATCCTTTAAGGGTGAAACCTTGAAGATAATTGTACCCAGAATTTAGACTGATTGGATTTCTGAATCCTTAAATAGGATTTCTGAGGTCTACTTTAAGGTTGACCGACCATTTAAATCGGTCGTCAAAACGTCGGTCATGTAATCAAAAAATGGACGAACAGCTTCCAACGTTCCGACTACTTCATGGATAAAATCAGGACTGAATACCTCATCATCAGTGAATGGCCGCATGGCATAAAACTGCTTTTTACGGATCAATTCTATGTTTTTATGCTCTTTGTCAAATCCTTTCGGAGCGGTCTTTACCCCTTCCCCTTTAAGATGACCAAAATACTGCTTAAACTTCGGAGCAGTTATAATGCTTGTTATGGTCTTACCATCGTATTCAAACTCCTTGCGAATACGCATTAAGTCGTCCTTTTCTGGTCCATAAAAACCACCCCCAATATGTGTGTTACCAGGCTCTATACCAATCCAGTAGCCTCCACGGCGTTCAGCGCCTTGTCTTCTTAAATGCGCGTGTAAATAGCTTTTGTAAGGTGTTTTGTCTTTCGAAAAACGGACATCCCGATAAATTCGATACAGATGAAATTTCTCGATAACATCGCTATCATTTAATCGATTCATCACTTCCTGTAGAAAATTTTCCATGTTGGTTTTGGCATCCAAGTAGGCCTCCTTATTCTCTTCAAACCAGGGCTTGTTATTATGCTTACCGATGTTCTTTAGAAACTGTATGGTTGATTTACGTATTGCCGTCATATGTATCCTTATTGGTCGTAGTTCTTCGTTGTTGAAAGTAACAAGATTAGGTGATTTTGGTTTGAAACGATATCATTTCGTTAACTAATATTGTTTTTAATCCATGCCACCTGATCAGTCGTGTCGGGGACACTAAGCGTTCTACATTCACTTAGGACGAAGATGTCCTGACAAGTCGAACTGACAAATACATTAGTACATTGTTCAATTGATACATTGGTACATCAGATTCTTGTGCCTCCGCTAGCACCTACGCTGAAGCCACGGTGTACGCGTTAAAGCTTCAGCGACACGCGGTCGCCATGCTGCGCAATGACTCTGAATGACGTTGGGTGAGTAATTGTGACATTCTTACTACGAACCCAACAACGCTTTAAACTCCTCAGCGTACTTAAGTCCTTTGGGAACATAGTCTTTGTGATAGGTTTTAGCAGGGCCAAATTTAGGATATGGTCTACCCGTATTGTGAATGTGAAAAGCATCTTTTAAATTACTGTCTCTCAACTGTTTACCGTAATTCTTGTCAATCCATTTCGCACCGTTCATAACTGCATTTCGTCCCTGTAAGTCCTGAATAGAAACGTCAATTTCATAACTCTTGTATCCCATAATTTGAAAAGGACCCCAACTGCTCGCCAACTGTTTTAATTGTCCATCGCTTTTGCCGATAAGCTGCTCCGCGGTAATGCCTTCTAATCTGCTCATTCTTCCACGAGCAACTGCATCTAGTTTCCTAAAAACATGAGATTCAAATCGCTGAGGTACGATCTTTCGTCCAGACGACTCCAATACAATGAGTGCTAACAAATACTCCGGTGGCAGGTCATACATCTTACCCGCTTTAATGGCTTGTTGGCCATAGTTGTTGTACGTTTTTTCGACAACAGTCTGTTGAATGGAGATCGATGAATACTCCAACTGGTATCTGTATTTCAAAACAAGGACGCTGGCCAATAACGCGACCAGCAATAATGCTATAAACCCAAGCCAAACCCGCTTCATGAATTTCTATTTGAGTAGTCTACGCATGATCTTACCTACGTTCGATTTGGGCAACTCATCCCTGAATACCACTTCTTTCGGTACTTTGTAGTTGGTTAATATCTCTTTACAAAAAGTGATCAACTCCTCTGAAGTCAGTGAGTCATCCTTTTTTACCACATATGCTTTTACGTATTCCGTTCCATTTTCCGTTTTTTCTCCGCGAACACCTACTTCCAGCACCTTCTCACATTCGGCAATGGCTTTTTCTACATCGTTTGGATAAACGTTAAAGCCCGAAACATTGATCATTTCTTTCTTGCGATCTACAATCTGGAAAAACCCATCTTCACGCATTAAGCCAATATCTCCAGTGAGAAAATATCCATCTCTAAAACAATTTGCGGTCTCTTCATCACGGTTCCAATAACCACTCATCACCTGTGGACCTTTAATACCTAATTCTCCACGTTCATTCATCGGTACTTCTTTACCATCGTCATCAAATACTTTGATTTCGGTATTTGGTAAAGGCAAACCTATTGAGCCCAGTTTATGACTTCCATCAACCGGGTTAATCGTAACTGCTGGACTGGTTTCTGATAATCCATAAGCTTCAAGCAACGGGCTGTTGGTGACTTTTTCCCATCGAATGGCCACGGCATTTTGAACAGCCATACCACCACCAAGCGACAACTTTAACTTACTGAAATCCAATTCCCTAAACGCATCCTGGTTAAGCAGTCCATTAAACAAGGTATTGACCCCAGTAAGAACACTGAACGGATTTTTCTTTAAGTCTTTACAAAACGACTTCATATCACGTGGGTTTGTGATCAGAATATTTTTGGTTCCGTATCGATAAAATACAATCAAATTGGCCGTTAAGGCAAAAATATGATAAAGTGGAAGCGCGGTAATAATGGTTTCTGATCCTTCGGTAAACAAATTACTTATCCAGGCTTCAACCTGTTGTACATTAGAACATAGGTTACCGTGAGTAAGCATGGCGCCTTTCGACAGACCTGTTGTACCTCCTGTATATTGCAAGAAGGCAATGTCTTCCCATGCAATTTCCACAGGCTCTGGTTTCTTACCCGCCCCTTCTTTAAGGCAGTCTTTAAATTTTATGGCGGTTGGCAAATTATAGGCCGGAACCATTTTTTTAACCTTGCGAACTACAAAATTGGTTATGCTTCCTTTCAATCCACCTAACATATCACCAATGGTGGTGGTAATAACGGTTTCAATTTCGGTGTCATCCAGTATCTTTTCCAGATTACATGCAAAATTCTCCAGGATCACTATCGCTTTAACTCCAGAGTCCTTGTACTGGTGTCGCATTTCTTCAGCCGTATACAATGGGTTCGTATTGACCAGAACCAAACCTGCTTGCAAACACGCAAAAATGGCTACCGGAAATTGAAGCAAATTGGGCATCTGAAGGGCAATGCGATCTCCTTTTTTCAGATTGGTTTTGTTTTGCAAATACCAGGTGAATGCGTCAACATGCACACTGAGTTCGTTGAATGTCATTTCAACATCCATGTTTTTGAACGCAACCTTGTCTCCGAATTTTACAATTCCTTCTTTGTAGATGTCTACGATGTTCTGATACCCATCAAGATTAATCGTTGGAGGAACAAAGTCCGGATAACTCTTGTGCCAATAAAATTCACTCATATTCAGATATTTTCGTAAAAATATAATTTATGCTTCAATGGCACAATGGAATAATGAATTAATGAAAAAATACTCAGATAAAACGACCTGTATTAATGGTTTATTTGGATGATGAAATGTACCCAATGGGATTTAGAAGTAGAACCGGCAATATGAAATTCAGACCAGTCACAGCCTACATGTTGTCTTCGATTTTTTAGTTATCAGTTTGCATTAAATCGAATACTTGTTTCGGAGAAATATCTTCATTACGGAGCTTGAGCCTTTTACCCATCAAGAAACCTTTGGTTAATGTTTCTAAATAAAACTGTTTCCCAACCTGGTAACTCGAAAATGCCATGGGCCACGAAACGGCATTATAATATTGATATTTTCGAACGTTCCGGGGCACATCTCCATGGTTTAAGGTTACAATATGGAGTTCTTCCGAAAACTCCTCGTGCAACTTTCTTAAATAGAACGTATCCTCATCGCTAACATTGGCTTCATCCCAAAAGAAGATAAAGGTCTGTTTCTTTTTGTATCGCTTAATTTCTTCCTTTTGATTTTGCAAATTAATAAACGAAAACGCTGGAATCTTCTTACCAACGATCAATTGCTTGGTCAACACGGGATTCTGCACCTCCAGTATATCTATGTATTCTCCAGCAGGATCAATGTTTTTTACCTGATAACGCTTTTTGTTCCACTCGAAGTAGATGTTATCCCATTCGGGTAACACCAAGGCCATGTCTTCCGTTGTTATTTGATCATTTACACCACCTATATATACCTTATCCATGCACGACTCGTTAAATATTCCGTCGTTATTCATGTCCTTCAGTGCCAGTGTAAAACTGTCGGTTTTGGTGACGTATCGCCCGCCAAGCGTGTTTAATCGTTGTTCCCTATAACAGTAATTGATGCTGGAAAAGACCTTATTTCCGCTGTGTTTCTTAAAATGCTCAGTGAGCAGCTTTTTATACGAAATATTTTGGCCATACTTAATTCGAGTCAGTTTTAAGTGATGTTCAGCTTCTTCGTTGGCCAGATTGGTAAGTCGAATAACCAACGACCCATCCATATAGGTGAGGCTGTCCGGTTGGCCATCATCGGTAAAATCCAAATTATTATTGCGATCTACATAAAAATATATGGTCTTTCTAGAGCGTTTAAAATTGCCAATAAGGGTAAGGCAATACCCTTGATTAATTGCATTGTTCGCCCCAGAAAAGTAGATATAGGTGTAACCGGTATCTCTCATACCAAACATATCGGGCATCTTCTTAATGATTAACGGTGCTTGTTCTACTTTTTTCTTCTCGTCAACTCCAAAGAACGTAAATGGCTCAATCTCTATAGACTTAAACACATAGACCGGAAGAATTGCCAACGATCTGGATATTTTATCGTCCTTCATTCGCTCCGTTAATTGGACACGTATGGGTTGTTGGGCTAAAGAGGTTAACATGGAGACCAAAAGGCCTACAAACACAAGCAGTTTTCTCATTGGCTATCGTCTATTCAAAAATATGGAGATGAAATATAACAAGGTGGCTAACGAGCCTACGGCCCCTACAACATACGTCATAGCTGCCCATTTTAGTGCATCTTTCGACATTGCCAATTCCCCCTGAGTTACAACGTTACTGGTTTTCATCCATTGTAGAGCCCGCTTACTTGCGTCAAATTCTACTGGAAGTGTAACGAAGGCAAATAAAGTCGTCAGTGCAAATAACACTATTCCGATCAGCAACAAACTGGGAATGACATTAATCAATAATATCCCACCAATCAGAACATACTGTATCATTCGTGAACTTAGCTGTACTGCCGGCACCAATTTGCTTCGCATGGTAAGCCATGCATAAGAACGCGCATGTTGAACCGCGTGTCCGCATTCATGAGCCGCAACAGCTGCTGCAGCCGCATTTCTGAACCCATATACTGCTTCACTTAAATTCACGGTTTTTGTTCTGGGATTGTAGTGATCGGTTAACTGACCACGAACCGAGATTACCTCGACATCGAAGATGCCGTTATCTTTTAACATTTTTTCTGCAACCTCTTTGCCAGTAAGGCCAGAACCAATTGGGGTTTGACTGTATTTTTTAAAACGTGACTTCAACCTGGATTGAACCAGCCCACCAATAATGGCTATAACAATACCGATTATATAAGCTCCTATCATGATGCTATTCTTTAATACTGAAAGGACAAAATGTATTCCAAAGTTACTACCTGATGAAACGTATGATTAGGTAAATGATTGCAAAAAGGAAAATGAACAACGAAATTTTGTTAATGCCATGCATCATTTTCAGGTTTTTGTTGTCTGGAAACTCCTTGTCTTTTCTTAACAATAAGTACGAAAAAAGTTTCTTTAAAAAGCTCATTATTAACTATTTATTAAATCCTTACCAATATCTTTTCGATAATTCTTACCTTCAAAGTTAATGGCTTCTACCCCGGCATACGTTTTTTTCAGTGCAGACTCCAGGTTTTCGCCAAAAGCACTCACCGCAATCACCCGTCCACCGTTTGTCACAATTTCATTGCCTGACAAACTGGTTCCTGCATGAAACACCATTTGATCCGTAAGATCTGCGGACGCAAATTGGATTGGCTTTTTCTTTTCGTACGCCTCCGGATAACCACCACTGACCGTAAAAACTGTGGTACAAACTTGATTGTTCACCTCCACGCTGGCGTCGTTTAATCGTTTATTCCGTGCCAAATCCATCCATTCTCCAAAGTCGGAATCAATCCGCGGAAAGACGACTTCTGTTTCTGGATCTCCGAGTCGAACATTGTATTCGATCACTTTTGGGTCTCCGTCATCATTAATCAATCCAAAGAAAACGAAACCAACAAATTCCATGTTTCGTTTCTTTAATCCTTCAAATGTGGGTTTGATTATCTGGTCTTCTACCTTTTTTAAATACGCATCGTTCACAAAAGGAACTGGACTTACTGCTCCCATTCCTCCTGTGTTCAATCCTGTATCTCCTTCCCCAATACGCTTATAATCCTTTGCCTCGGGTAAGATAATGTAGTTCTCGCCATCGCTCATCGCAAATATGGAAAATTCAATCCCTTCTAAAAAATCTTCTATGACCACGGTACTGCCTGCTGATCCAAATTTTTCATCCAGAAGCATTTCGTCCAAAACCCGGTGAGCGTATTCTATGGTATCGCAGATTACAACACCTTTACCCGCTGCCAGGCCATCTGCTTTTAACACATAAGGGCCTTTTTTTGCCGATACATAGTCTTTTGCATTTTGTATGGTAGCTGGCGTAAATGACTGATACTGAGCCGTAGGTATGTCATTTTCGATCATAAACTCTTTTGCATATTCCTTACTTCCTTCCAACTGAGCTGCCTCTTTGTTGGGTCCAAGCACGAAAATGTGGTTGAGTGTTTCGCTCTCTGAAAAATAATCGGTTATACCCGCAACCAGAGGGCCTTCGCTCCCAGGCAACAACACATCAATCTGGTTATCAATACAAAATTGACCGATAGCACCAAAATCGGTACCATTTATAGCTGCGTTAGTCGCCACCTGAGCGGTTCCTGCGTTTCCTGGCGATACAAATAAAGACTTCACTAATTTGCTTTGTGAGGCCTTCCAGGCAAGCACATGCTCTCTTCCTCCTGATCCTAAAATGAGTACGTTCATAATTTGGTTACAAATTTATTGCGTTCCACCGCATCAAACACAAAATGACGAGTTAATTTTCCCGACATTTTGAACACAATGTCTGAGAACAAAAATTGGTTGCCATTCGTCCTACTTATTAGCCTTTCAATTATCTGGGGAAGTTCGTTTATGCTGATGAAACTTGGTTTGAAAGCTTTGACACCTATTCAAATGGCCGCTATTCGAATCAGTGTCTGTGGTATTGTCTTCCTCCCCTTTGTTTATAGGCATTTTAAAAAACTGGACAAACCGGATCGGAAGTTCGTATTAATTGCAGGCATTATTGGCAATGGAACGCCAGCTTTTCTGTTTGCTATTGCCCAAACCCATGTAAACAGTTCGGTTGCGGGTGCGTTAAATGCGACTACACCGATGTTTACCCTCCTAATTGGTGCAATTTTTACGTCCATGGTGATTTCGAAGTCTAAAATACTTGGGGTAATCATAGGTCTCGTTGGTGCTTTGGCTATTGTATTAGGTAAGGTAGTTCATAATGCCTGGCAAGGCGGCGGCGATGCAATTTCCATGAACGGAGATGTTTCTTATAGCCTGCTAATCGTACTAGCCACGGTGCTTTATGGCGCCAATATCAACATCATTAAAACGAAGCTGTCGCATTATAAAGCAACGATTATCTCCACATTACCTCTGTTTTTTATCAGTATTCCTGGAATCATCATTGTACTCTCGCTTGACTGGAGCAATTTAGACCATGTTTCAAGCAAACAAATAACCCAATCGCTAGCCGCTGTAATTGTTCTTGGCCTCGTAGGCACATCATTTGCTTTATACCTATTCAATAGACTCATTCAACTCAGTGGTCCTGTATTTGCAAGCTCCGTAACCTATTTTATTCCGTTTGTTGCCTTAATTCTAGGCATTTTCGACGGTGAAAAGGTTCTGCTCGTACAAATTGCGGGTATGGTTCTCATCCTTACTGGGGTTCACTTACTCAATAAGGCCAGAACCTAGTCTTATCTAATCAAAATGGCGGTCCAACTTGTCCAAATTGCGCTTAAACACGGACAATTTGTTGGAGATGTCTGTCATCTCAACCCTCAGGTCCGTTAATTCTTGCTCGATGTTTGCGATTTTATGTCCATTGTCTTCTGCATACATAGTGCCTTTACCGGAAAGTAGCCATTGGGCCGATACGGTTGGGTAGGCGGTTATGATTTTCTGAATCAGTTCTAAACCAACCTTGTTACGCCCGCTGCTCACGTGGCTCATAATAGAAGGCGATACGCCTAAGCCTGTAGCAAATTCCCTTTTAGACTTTCCAGTTTGCTCATAAAAATCTACAACTCGTTTATTGATGGCGTCCATTTTACAATTGTCAATTAATTTTACAAATGTAAACAACCTGATGTTTTACAATTGTAAATATGTGATTTATTAATCTCCTTTGTTGCACAGTAATTTACTTTACCTATTTGCCACATAACACTCATTACTAGCCACTTACAAGTATGTATTTCACAATTGTTAATATTCTGTATTATTAATGTTTTATAGGTATCACATGCCCTCTTATATTTGCATAAAACACAGAAGAATGAGAAAGATTGGAGAGATATCAGCGATAGTTTTGTTATTGAGCTTAAGTAGATTGGCAATTGCCATTCCAAACCTTGAGCCTATTGGAACCGCAGCGTTACTTGGAGGTGCATTGTTGTCTTCGAGATATTTGAAGTTCTTAATCCCAATACTCGCTCTATTTATTGGTGATCTAGTAATCTCTTCTCTGGCCCCCTCCTTCTCTGGGCATTTGTTCAGTTTTACTTTTGTTGCTATTTACCTGTCGTTTGCAGTTACTGTACTTATAGGTAAACGCATAATTGGAGGTAAACCAAAAATGAAAAATGTGGTTGGTGCAGGTGTATTGGCGTCGATCGTGTTCTTTCTAGTAACCAATTTTGCAGCCTGGGCAGACCCTATCCATGGGTTTTATACCAAAGATTTTCTAGGTTTAATGCAGTGTTACTATATGGGATTGGTCTTTGTTAAAGGCGAGGTAATGGGTAGTTTCTTTTTCAATTCCCTGATTTCGAATGTTGGATTTTCAGTAATTGTATTTGGTTTGTACTCGGCGTATCAAAAAGCCTTTTACCCAAAACAAGAATTGGCTTAAACCGATTTACCGTACCGCTGAATAAACATTCCTGAATCACATTTTGGTTCTACAAATGTGCTCTTGGGTGGCATAAATTGGTTGTTGTCTGAGATTTCCGCTATTTCCTCAAATGTACATGGGTACAATAGAAAAAGGTATTTGCCAGGCATAGATGCCTCAAGAAGGGCTCCTGTTAGATCTTCATCAGCTGCAATAAAACGGATTCGATCGTCCAGCCTTGAATCTGTTACACCGAATATCTGCTTTAACACGGTTTCTTCGAGCAGCTGCACGTCTAATTGAGGAGAAGATTGCTTATGAATTAGCCTAAAACTACCTTCGCTACATCGCAATACAAACTCTCCCTTATGCTCTGGACGAATGGCATAATCCGGAATTTCTTCGATAGCAAAAGAAGGCTCTAATTTCGAAACTAATGTTTCGAATGAGATAGATTCCCCTTCAACTAGTCGATGAAATGGACTGATTGTCAATTGGTTACTATCAAGTAAAAAAGAAACACAGTATCGATATTCCTCCGTGCCATATTCTTTATAGAGATTGGAAACGCTAGCCACCCGATGATGGCCATCCATAATATAAAGCTCATCTAATGATGAAACTTCATTTTCTATGACACTAATCACATCGGGATCTTCGATCTGCCAAATTTGATGTCTTCTCTCCAGTTTCTCATAATCCACCATTGGATCGGTTTGAATGATCAAGCGCAACAAATCCTCTAAAGATTGCTTGTGGTGATGACTTAATAAAACAGGTTCACCAATTACCTCGGTTGACTCAATGTAGTTGGCTAAAAACTTTTCAGTTGATGGACGGGTATGCTCGTGTTTCTTAATCTTGTCACTTTGATAATCGACAATATCGCAAAGGCCAATAATTCCGGTATGCGAAACCCCATGTTCGGTTTGGCGATAAACGTAGAATATTTCCTTATTCAATTCCGTAATAATCTCACTATCAAGTAAGTAGTCAAATCGCACTTTTGCATTTTGGAAGAATTCCTCGGATGCCGACGTCAAATCCGTATCAATCAGATGACTTTTGGACATATGAAGGTAGTTGTTGGGATTTCCAATCAACTCCTCAATAAGTTCCTGCTCCGAATTGAAATCGGACGAACTTGCCGCGACTTTTGAAATAAACTCGGGCTTAACCTGAAGCGCCTTAAACGGTATTAATGTTGGCACAAGATTCTGCTAATTAATTGAAGTGCGCAATTATCTTTTTGGCGAGCTCCTCTCCGATTCGTTCTTGAGCTTCGCTGGTAGCTGCTCCGATATGAGGAGACAGGGAAACATCATCTCTGGTAAAGAAATCCATGTTTACAGGTGGTTCTTTTTCAAACACATCCAGACCTACAGCCGACAGGTGACCTGCCGAAAGCGCTTCACTCATGGCTTTTTCGTCCACAACCCCACCTCGAGCACAGTTCACTAAAACGGCTCCCTTTTTCATTATCTTTATTTCCTCTGCGCCGATCACGGGTTTCCCCCCACCAGGCATATGCAAGGTTACAAAATGACTTTGCTTAAGCAACTCATCTTTCGATACCATTGGAACCGGTACCATAATGGATTTCATATTAAAATCTGGGTGGAATTTCAGTTCAACTTCAGCTGATTCCATATAGGGGTCGTGTCCAACCACATTCATTCCAGAACCGATTGCTATCCGAGCTGTTTCACGTCCAATACGGCCAAAACCTATAACGCCTAATGTTTTACCAAAAAGCTCCTGCCCTTTAGAGGACTCCTTCTTTAACTCCTTGAATCGACCAAACTCATTATCGGCCATTTGGCGGTTCGTTTTGTTCAAAAAACGAATGCTTGACAGTAAATGTGCAAACACCAATTCGGCAACACTGTTTGAAGACGCTGAAGGTGTATTTACAACCGAAATACCTTTGGTTTTGGCATACTCAACATCTATGTTATCCATGCCTACACCTCCCCGACCAATGAGTTTAATGTTTGGTGAAGCATCGATTAAATCCTTGCGAACTGTCGTTGCGCTTCGCACCAAAATAGCATCGTAGTCGTTCAGCTTAGCGATCAACTCTTCTTGTGGAATATGGTTTGTATCTACCTCAAAACCAGCTTCTTCCAAAAGTTGTTTTCCTTTTGGATGGATTCCATCATTGGCTAAAATTCGTTTCATGTTGATTAAAATGTTTTCATTACGTTTACTAAGGCTTCGACACTTTCAATTTCCATTGCATTATACATGGATGCTCTAAAACCTCCTACAGATCGATGTCCCTTAATTCCACTTATGTTCGCTTCTTTACAAGCGCTTAAAAAGCGGTCGTTTTGGGACTCATCGTTTAACAAAAAGGTAGCGTTCATTATACTTCGATCCTCCTTCTCAACGGTGCCAACAAACATTTCATTGTTGTCGATCTCGTTATATAACAAATTAGCCTTGGCTAGGTTTCGTTTTTCAATATTATCTATACCCAATTGATCAATCCACTTCAACGTTTGAAGAACCACGAATATGGAAAACGCTGGGGGCGTATTAAACATAGAACCCTTCGATATATGAACGTTGTAGTCCAACATCGATGGAATTTGTCTGTTCACTTTACCCAATGCCTCTTTTTTGACAACCACAACAGTAGCTCCGGCAGGACCTAAGTTCTTTTGAGCCCCAGCATAGATTACATCAAATTGAGTGGCATCAATCTTTCGACTGAATATATCCGAACTCATGTCACAAACCAGAGGTATGTTGGTCTCCGGAAAGCTGTGTAACTGACTTCCGAAAATGGTATTATTACTCGTAATATGTAGATAATCCGCATCCTGAGGTATACTGTACCCTTTTGGGATATAGGAATAATTCTTGTCTTTACTCGAGGCAATTACATCTACCTCTCCGAGAAACCTGGCTTCCTTCACCGATTTTGAAGACCACATTCCAGTATCGACAAATGCCGCTTTTTGGTTTAGTAAATTGTATGCCGACGTCAAAAACTGGGTACTTGCTCCACCTTGTAGGTAAAGCACTTCATAGTCATCACCCAAATTCCATAATTTCTTCACTAGATATTGAGCTTCATCCATTACGGCAACAAACTCCTTGCTTCTATGGGAAACTTCCAGGATTGACAACCCAGTACCGGCAAAATTTTGAAGTGCCTCAACCGCAGCATCTATGGACGATTGTGGTAAAATGGCAGGCCCGGCTGAGAAATTATGTACTTTCTGCATCGTGTATACTAATTTGCCGCAAAAGTATAACCATTAAAGACCATATCAATGTGATTTTAATGTTAAAAACTTTGATCCGTCATCGGTTATATTTGCCCTTAACTTTTTCAGATTTATCGGCCGTTACGAAACATATCGACGCATCATTATAGCCAGACTGAGACCGGTAACCAACTGGCTAAAGAGACACAGTTTTCCTGGATTCAAAGGACGCTCTGTTTATGACGTGGGTAAGTTCTTTGTTGATTCATTATTTGACGCTGACCTGATCGTTCGTGCGTCGTCTTTGGCGTTTAACTTCTTCCTGGCTTTATTTCCAGCAATCATATTTGTTTTTACCCTCATTGCTTACATACCCATCGATAACTTTCAGCAAGATCTCTTAATTCAAATTAAACGCTTATTGCCTGGCAACACGTACGATGTGCTGCTGTTAACCATAGACGAT
>CAYZWM010000032.1:24018-24232 GCA_964482155.1 uncultured Chitinophagaceae bacterium
ATATATTAAACAATCAACACCTTAGCCTCTTGTCTATTGGCTTTTTATTTGCTTTATATTTTAGCAGCAATGCGTTCAATAGCATGATGACGACCTTCGATAAATACACGGCTGATAAGGCACGTCGAACATGGTATTCTGCTCGAATACGAAGCATTTGGTTAACCGCGCTGGTCGCTTTAATTGTGCTGGCGAGTGTTACCATCATTACCTA
>CAYZWM010000033.1:0-7288 GCA_964482155.1 uncultured Chitinophagaceae bacterium
CGTATTCCCAACTTGTTGTCTTCGCAACTTGCTTGAGGAGGAGACACAAATTTGGGGGGCAAAAGAGGTTTAACCTTCGTTGTCCAGGAGGCATCCCACCCATCGCACGGTACGCTCACATCGCTGTGAAAATAGATTGTCAGACACGAATCCGTACTTGCAAACGTCCCTGGAGTCTTAGAGCCACTTATTTTACTACTCAATTTGCTCGCCGTCGTATCGCTCCCATCATAAATGATTATGAAGTCCTCAACGGATTCTGTGCAAAATGAGGTAAAGGTAAGGCGTATACTGGCAGCACCCGGAACGCAAATTGTAAAGATATAGTCCTCGTTATGATCGTAATCTCCAGTAATTAAACCGTTATCACTGTCAAAAAAGTTCCCTTTACAATCGCTAACCGTTGCATTGGACATGAAATAATCGTTCTGAGCAAATGATTTAAGCCCAAACACTACCAAAACCGCTATGAATAAACTCTTTTTCAATTATCGTGTTATTCTAATTTCATCTGTAACGATCGGATTACTGATATTTCCAGCCCGATCTTTTATCATCAGTTCATAGGTTGTTATTTCCAAATCGCTCGTTCCGAGCAAAAAGGTGTTTTTTAGTTTTATAGTCAATTCTCCAGAAATATCAATATTCGAACCCATTGGTGACAACAACGAAACGTGTTGACCATCTGCTGTGGTCAATCGCAAATCATGAATTGACAAAGATTCTATATCTGGATTTTCATCTCCCAGGTCTCCGTCTGGGTCGGAATACTTAAACGTGATTAAAATGGAGTCCTTAAATTCTTTGACATCACGAGGTTGAATGTCTACATATTCAATTACTGGCGGTCCAGACCCAGGGTCAATCACATTCACATCCGTACAGCTTACCATACCGAATGCTCCTATCAAAAATATACCAAGTCCTTTCATATTAGTTCAGCCTAAATGTTGAGTATTGTTTTGCAAGAAATAGAGACTTGTCATTGGGCAATTCAGAATAATTTACACCGTCTGTAACCCATGTTCTGATCCAAACAACGTCTCCCGATTGCCAGTTAGACAAATTGATGGTCGCTTTATGATAAAAACTTTCATCTTCACCAAAGAAGCCTGTCACCACCTCAGGACTAGATGTGTACGATATGGACTGTAGGTTGGTGCTGTCAAAAAAGTTTGCATTCAAAGACAGATCGAGAGACAACCCTGACAATTGATCAGGTGTTAACCCGTCATCTTCATAGGCAAACCAAAGTTCTATTTGAGACGCACCTCCTGGCACATTAAGCGGACCATATTTTCCAGAGCGAGAGACAAAACTACCATTCACCTTGGCAGCTATACCTTTCAACTGAACCGGAAAGTTTGACGAAGTTGGTGTATCTCCATCCTGATTAATTGCACCATTATTAATCCAGTTCTCAATATTTTTGATGTATTCGACCTTTTTCGACGGCCAATCGCTATCGGGTTCCGTCAGCAGGGGCATTTTACCAGAATTCCCACCAAGATCAACCATTATTCGTCTGATCAACATACTCGTACTGGCATTTCCTGGGGTAACCCGTGCGGTTAATGGGTTCATTTCATCTTGTTTAATAATTGGCTGGCTAACAATGGTATTATATGAACTCTCAATCGTTCGAAAATCGGGTTCAAAATTTCCATCATGACAGCCTGAATTTGCACAGGTAGGAAAAAAAATATTGGCATGAATACCTTGAATTGAATTGGGATCAAGTTCTTTATGATCCGGATCCACCTGGTCATGTTCCTGGCCCACCTGTTGATTGTCGTACGGATTATCTATATCAGGGTCTTCCGCTTTACACCCAACAATTCCAATCACGATTAATATTAGTATTCCTGTTCTCATTATATTCTATCAAATAGGGACATGGCTGCGCTGTCAACAAATCCGGCTCCCGCCACAGCATCTTTTACACCAAATATTTCAGCAATTGTCAGCACGTTATCCGTGGTTCGTCCCACACGAGTAGCCTCACTACCAACAACCAGGTTGCTCGGCACATTTGGTCCGGCCATCATACTCCATACTCGTGACGTGTTGTAGTCTCCACTATGGTCAAACGAATACCAGTCATTCTCATCCTGAATTGGGTTTGAATTTAAGTTCCGACCACATTCGGGAGATGCCATCAATACCGTTTTTCCTGACATTTCAGGAATTTGAGTCTGAATATAATCCCACAACCACCCCACTCCGTGATCTGCTCTATGCAAGGCTCGTAAGTAGCCCGAAAAACTAGAATGACAACCGTCAACATTCGATAGGTTTAGAACCAATAGTTTTGGCTTAAAGTATTTCAGAACTTCAGCAGCATATGCAATTGTATTTAAATCTCCTCCACCCCCAGCAGGAGGTCTTGAAATTGCTCCACCTTTGGCGAATGTTTGTCTAATAAATGTTTTAATAAGGGCTTTTTCGTCTGGATCATTTCTAACTCCTTGAACTTCTCCATTTTTGATTCTAAACGTGTTGTTCAAAAACTGACGCATCTTTTCGATGGGTTCTAATTCCTCTTGTGGGTGATATACTTTGGCATTACTTAACACTTCAATACCTTCTTGCCCAAACGTTATACCTGGAGCGACAAAATTGGCGCCATATTCCGTTCCATAACTATCGTGGGAACTGGAATTTAACAACGGAAACGAATTCCCGATTCCTGAGCCTACAAACCATATATCGCTTGCCTTAAAACCTCTATGTCTTCGGAGGTATTCAAAAATAGTTGGCGAATTGGGTCGAACTTTCAACCCTTGAGCGGTTGATCGACTTCCAGTTAACAACGAGGTTAATCCACCATAGTGTCCTCCATTAACCGCTTGAACCTCAGGAAACAGAAGCCCCTGACTTTGCAACGTCTGGTTAAGAAGAGCTGGAATTGGCAAACTCCCTGTCGGTTCTCCAGACGGGGTAGTACCATAGACCACCTTTCGATCTGGTGGTGCACCATTGAGCATATTGTACATGATGTTGCCTTCAATGTCTACACCCTGGCTACCGGCTAAATATTGTCTCAATACAGATTCCTGTTGCCGAACTCCGCCAGCAAACAGTACATATACCACGTGGTCTGCTAACTCAGCAGTTGTACGCGCAAAAAGTCTACCTGATGGCAAAATATACGGAAAAGCAACACTACCCGCTGCGGTAAGTCCTGCCTTTTTAATAAAGTCTCTTCTTTTCATACCTGGCCGTTAATAAAAATAATACTCATCGCAAGAAGCAAAAGATGTATACACCAGCTCAGGGGTAACGTCTGGATTTGCCTCTAGATAATTAACAAAAAATGCTTTTTCAATTTCAGATGGTATACGTACAAAAAACAGTTTATAAGCATCAACAATAAATTGATCCAAATCTGCTCTCATATCCTCAACAGATGGAAGAATAACCTTTCCAGAATTCATATAGTTACTAACGATCACCTCGTTAATAAGAACTTTATCTCCGAAAGACTCAATAACTCGTTCTGTTCGCACTAAATCATTACTGGAAATAGCCTTTTGGTGAAGAGTTGTATATAAGATTGAAATAAACTGTTTATTCGTTTTACTTCGATCTTTTATCAAACTTCGATCTTCCAGTCCAACTGGATTGACACTGTAATCTACAATCAAGTCCTTTTTACATGATGCTAGAAAGATGAAGCCCACTAGAACCCATGTACCTATATTCTTAAAAATCTGCATACTCGTCTGTTCTTAAAATTTCCAATTGAAGTTGTTTAAAATCTCCGGTAAGCACCAAATTGTCAAAATGGTTCGCCACTTCTTGTGAAGTTGCGTCTCTTGCCATTAGGGTATGGTAGGTCCATCGTATCAAACCTTCATAAAACTCATCTGACTCTGTAAGGAGTTGACAATATTCTCCCTTGGTACCGGCAAAACCTCCAAAAAGAGAACCTGTAATATTTTCGCCAATAATGCTGAACGCTATGTCGAACTCTGTTTGCGTTGGAAACCGAAAAAATAAATCATCAAATGAGGCATTCACAAAGTTGAACGTATTCATATTAATGTTGTCGTAAACGTGGTTGTCCAACATCCTGGCAAACAACTCATTGATTGTGATCACTCCATTTTTCAAATCCGCCTTACCGTCAACAACAGCCTGGTTGCGCTCAATAATTTCTAATGATCTATATACCCGTATAGAATCGCCATTAAGCCGTGCAACTTTTAGTGAAAAACGAGCGTTGCCGACATATCGGAGAAAATCCCCGTCGTTAGCACCTTCGCACATTCTTGATTTCATAATGTCATACAATCGCTGATTATACGCAATGGCATAACTCGAATCTCCAAGAACTGGAGTCGTATCGCTCTGAAGTTTGGTAATAAGTGCTTCTCTTGAGGCAGCACTCAAATTGGCCTCTTTTAAGGTATCTGTTTCAGTCGCCAATTCTGCCTCTAAGGCAGACCTACCAACAATATCAATAAACAGTCTATTGACATATTGTTCAATTTTAATCGTGGGTACACGATGAGGTCCCAACGCCGTATTATTGTCTAAATTTTTGTCTACAACTTCCTTGCATGAAAACAATAAAGAAGACATAATAATGCCTAAAAAAATGATATAGAAACGTCTTTGACTTTTGCCCTTCATAGGATAAAAAGTAATAGTTAGAAACCAAAGATACGAAATTTTTCGAGCTTTTACCTAGTCCGAAGCCAAATGGCTTCACACTTATGTCAAATTTAACGGCGGTTATAAACCTAAATATTAGTCCTTTACTGGATCCGAATTTTGGGTTTCGGGTTCCGTTGGCAAGGTGGAATCCAGAGGCTTCGTTTTGTTGCGAATGAGACCATATGCCATGATCAAACTACTAAAGAGAACCACATACAAAATAACACTTTCGGGAAATGACGATGCACTATGTATAGACGGAATCTGATAGAAAAGCAACACCGTAATTAAACCTCTTGGTGCAATGGTCAACAACGGTTTTCCGAGAGATTTGCCAAACAACTTTAACAAAAGCCATCGAACGTAGAAGAGTATTCCGATGATGACCACACTAATGAGCAAGGCTTTCATATTGGCCAAACCAGACAATACCATTGACATGCCAAAGACGATAAAGAAAAAAGTACGAAGCACAAAAGCGGTTTCTCGAGTAATGATGTGAAAATTGTGTTCCATCAATTTAAGTTCCATTTTGCTAATTCGGTTGGCTAAGGCTCCTCTAAAAAACAGTTGATTGTTTTTTAGCATTAATCCAAAAATAAGAATCATTATGAGTGGACTAAGGTGAAACTCTTTTTCAATGGCATACAATCCGATTAAAATGGCTAAAAAGAGAAATATTTTCACTTTTGTTTTGATATACTTAAACAGGAAGATCAAGCCAAAACTGGTGATGATAGAAATTACAATAGTCAATAAAAGTTTCAGCCCAAAATCACCCAATTCGGCAACTTTATCTTGATTTTCAACCATGCCTATTATAAAATAGAACAGCATAATGCCTACTATGTCAGAAATGCAGCTTTCGTAAATCAAGAATTCTTTTTTATCGTGTTGAAGATTGTCTACGCTTGGAATAACTATAGCGCTGCTAATAACAGACAACGGGGTTGCATACAAAAATGCGATTCCAATTTCAATCTGAAATACAACGCATAACAAGAAACCAATGACCAACACAGAAGCAACCAGCCCTAAAAAAGCCATTCCAAAGGCTTTTTTAATTAATGGAAGCTTTTCTTTGGTCAACTCCAAATCCAGGGCACCCTCTAATACAATCATTATCAGGCCTACAATGCCCAACACTTCAAGAGGCTGACCCAAAGACTCTGTGTCTATAGGATAGAACTGGCCAATTATGACACCTGCTCCAATGAGCATAAGAACAGAAGGGATATTGGTCTTTTTGCTTATTTCCGAAAACAGGTATGAAACAATTATGGCCAGAGAGCCTGCTATGATTAACTGGTATGCCGTCATGACACAAATGTGCTATATTTTAATTGATTAAAAAAAGGGCGTTCTTTAGAGTCTCGCAAACTTAAGATGTAGTCTTAATCTTATCTCTGGTCTGAGCAATTTTTTTAAACTGTACATTAAAAAATTGGAATCGATGTTTTTCGCTCACGTCGTTGATTGAGGTGGACTTACGTATTAGGTTTTCCATCCAGAGAGCAGTTTCGTCGCAAAATTCCCGACTTTCTGTACGAATAGAGTTGAATGTATTGTGGCTTATATAAACCTCTCTCCCATCCGGTTTTTCAATCAAAATACAGTTGTTTCCAATTCGAACCTCACTGTTATATAACACGAAGTTCTTATTGTCGTCGAGGGTTTTGGAACTCCTTTCGGCTTTCTTTTGTAGATTCTCAATCATCAGTTCCATCTCGTTCAACACGGCTAACGCATAATCGACGTCTTCAAACTGACCAGAATCCACAAAATATAGGATTTGACTGAGCGTGGCATTTATAGACTCTTCAGTCCATATCTCAACACTATCAATCTCGTTATACGCCTTAGCTAACTCTAAGCTTGCGTTGAGAACGTCGGGATGAACCAAATCCATCCGATATCGCTGCCCAACTAAAAAGGGTTCGTTCATAACTGCCTTTTGCCAATAGAACAACTTGAAACCAGCAAGTTTGGGGTATTCAAAGTGATGGAATACCGGAATGTCTTCCGCCGCAAAAATTGCTTTGGCTTTCACTGCAATCCCGTCTTCAATTACCTGTTTCATACCTAATAAATATTTGATCAGGCCACCATCACCGCTAAGCAGTTTGTTAAAGCTAAATGGGACAATTTGATATTTGGAGGAGAAAAAGTAGCTCAAATTAAGATTGAAACGTTCGCAAATGATCATGGCTTCGTCAATGCTAAGTGGCGTTGTATTTCTCAACCTTCGATAGGCACTGTCTTTTGACACATTCAGTATTTCCGCCAACTCTTCAGCCAACACCGTTTTTTCTGGAACATTCCTTTTGAGGTAATCAACAAATCTGACTTGAAACGACATAGTTACTTTTTCAATATTTGCAATTTACGCAATTGCAAAATACTAAATGTGAAAATATGCAACAAATCTCCGCGCTCAACCAATTGTCAGTCATACGATGGCATACAGCCTTAAAAGAAATTGCATACTATGCATTTCATACGCCCCATCGTATACCTCAGAACTTCACCTTTGACAAAAAAAATTATGAAGCTTAAATTTAGACTTTGCCTTTTGCTGCTGATTCAATGCAGCTTTGCCAGTGCGCAAACAGAACAGATTGCTGTG
>CAYZWM010000033.1:7298-23654 GCA_964482155.1 uncultured Chitinophagaceae bacterium
AATGTGGAAACAAATTCACCTGAATTTAGCCCAGCTCAACTAACTGATCATCTCACCATCCTCATGGATCAATCAAATGCGTATACCGTTCTTGACAAATACAGCATGATGGAAAGACTAAGTAGTTCTACGATTAAACCGTTTGAATGCTTTAGTGAATCGTGTTTACGGAACTATGGAAAATTAGTTGGAACTGATTGGACAGTTTCTGGACGAGTCAGTAAACTTTCAGACAAAATTTATATCAGTATTCGAATGGTCTCTTCGAACCCAGACACGGCCACCAGATCGACCAAAATGGAATTCTTATATATTCCAGAGCAAATTGCTGCCATGTTAAAAGTAACAGTCCAAACCATGTTTAACGAAATACCAGAGCCTCTCTTATTACAAAGCCTTACCGACAAAACCATGTTAGCAAATGCACGTAACAATCCAACCGTGGCCTCCTTAAATCTGTCGGGTCCTCGTATGGGGTATTCGTTTTTTACCGGTGAAGCAGCAACCGTTCTAAAAAAACCAAAACACGAAGGCGGGTACAATTCCGGTGCAGCGATGTTTTTATTTGGGTATCAAATGGAACAACAGTATCTAAATGGCGACAATATTCAAGGTTTGTTTGAGTTCATTCCGCAGGTTGCCGGGCTTGACCAGGGACTTTTCTTACCGAGCGTTACCTTCCTTAACGGTTTGCGTAGCAGTAAAAGTGGTATCGAATTTGCCGTGGGCCCAACCATCTATGTACATCGCACGGAACGTAAATACTTTGAAGATGGTGCCTGGCACAGATCACAAGACAGACAAAATATTAATAGGCTTCCATATGTAGATAAAATGGATAGCAGAGGCTTCGTACGCCTTAAATCAAACCTAGTTTTTGCGGCAGGTAAATCATTCCGTTCGGGCAAATTGAACATTCCAGTCAATGTCTATTTCATTCCGAACAAAGACCAACCACGATTCGGATTCTCATTTGGCTACAACGTACAAAAATAAGTTTCATGTTAATCCAATAAACCAGCTAACCTTTTTCCCATTCTAATATATTCTGCGAGATCTGTTCGATGTCCGTTCACTCTTGTTTTGGGTTGGTGTTCACCTAACCGAACAATAATCATTTTACTTATTGGCAAAACGATTATATACTGACCATTTAAGCCACGTGCATAGAAAAAATCCTCGTCATCGTATTCAGAACACCACCACTGATATCCGTAGCGATTGTTTGCACCACCAGACAAGAGCCTGATATTGGATGGCTTGGTTGCCTTTTCGAAATAGGGCAGATCAATTAGAGTATCCGTGCCAACAATGCCTTTATTGAGGTATAAAAATCCAAATTTGGCAAAATCCCTTGCGGTACTGTTAAAACAACAATAGGCTCTTTCTCGCCCTCCTTCGTGCTCCAGACTCCACAACGCATTACTTTTAGCGCCTATAGGCTTCCAAAGTTTCTCCGTCGTATATTCACTAAGGGTTTTACCCGTTGCATTTTCCACAATAAATCCCAACATCTGAGTATTTGCGCTCTTGTAGTTAAATTCTGTGCCCGATTCGTCCGTCAGTTTATATCGTTCATGAGCCTTTTCCAGGTCATTGCCATAAAGTGTACGGGCTGTATACCCGAATGGGTCGCTGTAGCTTTCATAAAAGTTATAACCTGCACTCATCATTAACAAGTCTCGGATCGTAACCGTGTCTTCTTTGTATTTGGGTATGTAATTTCCAATGGGTTCATCCAAATCCTGAATCAATCCATCTTTTAGAGCACAACCAACTAAATGGCCAACTATGCTTTTGGCCATTGACCAGCTATTGGTTCTCGAGGTATCTGAAAACCGGTCCCAATACTGTTCAAAAACCAATTGTCCCTTTTTGATCACCACAAAACTCGCGCTGTTGTATTTTTTGTGAAACGCATTTTCCACATCCGTAAGCTGTGATTGCCCATACCTATGACTTAACGGCCACTCAAACGGTGTATTTGCCGCTTCTACCGTCCGATTATGATATATGGAATATTCGTCGATTGTTGGTCCCATTCGGCCTTTAAATACGGTATGCTTTAACATAAAGAACAAATATGTATTTCCAGAAATCAAAATATAGGCAACAGCCAAAAGGCAAACAGCCAAAAGGATGCCTACAAACCGTTTGAGAATTTTTAAAAATTTTTGCATAATTGGGATGAGCCAATAAATATAATGGTTTCAGGTCAAAATCCGAAACTACCAGCGGGTCTTGTTTTCGAAATAGATGACTACCCCATTAACGGCATAGAGTACGGACGCTATGGCCAGCATATAGTCCTCCACATTAAAAGAAGACACGGCCTGTTGGTTATTCCATTCCTTTATGGCGACCACCATCCAAAAAACAATAAAGGCAAATGGCACAGTCAAACCAAGTTTGGTAAAAAACTGAGCAACTACATAAATTAGAAAGGTTCCAACACCGATAAGGACGTACCCATCTGGGTAACCAGAATCTAGATAATAAAATACCAAGAGAGTTGTTGACAACACCCCTAAAAAAACCTCTAAACCAAAACGTGTTCTTTGTCCTAAAAATTCCATAATATCTCCAACAAAAGTATTCCGTTAAAGATTGCCATACGAATAGAAATAAAAAAAAGAGGGTTGTTGCCAACCCTCTTTTTAGAACAAGATTTAGTTATTATATGATTCGACTAATAGTATGCCGTTTATCGAGTAATAACCACACGTTGAGTAGTTGTATACGTTCCATTTTTCAACGTAACGAAATACACTCCTTCTGCAATACCGGTTACATCAACCGAGTACTTAACAGACAGGTTCGAAGCGTCTATTTTAGAAACAAGAACTCCTCTTGCATCAAACACTTCAATATTGACATCACCATGTATGCTACCCAAAACAATGGTAAACCTACCTTGATTCGGATTTGGATATATGTTCATTTGATCTGTGATGTTTATAGACTCCACTCCAACCAGGTTAACATTTACATCGACACATGATTCAGACATACACCCATTTTGGTCGACTAAGTTCAAACACACATTAAATGTATCGACTATAGCCCCAACAAATCGGTGAATCGGACTAACGTCAGTTGAATTTCCGCCGTCATCAAAATTCCAATCGTAAGTACTTCCACCTAATTCTATTGGTGAGAAGCTCACTTCTCTTCCTGATGTCGTATAGTTAAACCCACTATTTGGTAGAGCGTTAACCTGAACAAGAACCTCACTTGAGTCCAAACAATTCGCATTGGCCACAACCAATAGACTTCGATAATCTCCTACCGTGGTATAGGTATGTGTTGGATTGTCGTCTGTACTCATATTACCATCGCCAAAACTCCAGGCAAATGAATTTCCATTTTGAGACGTATTCATGAAGCTGATTTCCTGGCCTAAACAATTACCAATTGCAGTAAACGCGGCAACCGGGCTTGTATGAACCGATACGACTTTAGAAATTTCATCCGAGCAACCCGACGAACTTGAAACAATAAGGGTAACAACTCGAAGGCCGCTGGAAGTAAATCTATGTGTTGGATTGACTGCACCACTCATGTTGCCGTCTCCGAAGTTCCACGAATTTATCGTTCCACCAGTTGACGTATTGGTAAACAAGGTTTCTGCGTTAACACATCCGTCAGGAGCACTGAAGTCAGCCGTCGGGTTGGTATTAATTTTAACAGACCGTGTTGTGATGTCGGTACAACCAATAGGGTTCATTGCGGTAAGGGTAACTGTATACGTGTTGGCAGAGGAGTATGCGTGCGAAGGACTGTTTAAACTACTCGTACCTCCATCGCCAAACAACCATGTCGACATCGTTGTGTGTTGACTTGAGTTGGTAAAACTCACAGCATCTCCAAGACATGCGTCCGTTGACGAGAATATAGCCACCGGAGCATCATATACAATGACAATAGATGTCGTTGATGCCATACATCCCTGATCTGAGGTTACCGTAAGTGTTACATTATAAACTCCAGCCTTCGCATAATTATGTGAAGATGACGTTCCAACATTACCATCACCATAATTCCATGAAGATGATGCAATAACACCACTGCTCACCGAACTATTATTGGTGAACGATGCATTCGGCCCAGTACATAAACTCTGAGACGTGAATGCGGCAATTGGGTTCGGACTAACCGTAACTGACTTGTTGGTTGAATTGACACAACCTGCAGCCGTGGTTATCGTTAATTTAACATTATAGATACCTGCACTTGCATAACTATGAGACGGATTGGTCAATCGACCGGTGGTCCCATCACCAAAATCCCAGGCATTGGCACCTTGAGTTGAGGTGTTCGTAAAGCTTACCTGGCTACCTTCACATGCGTTCGAGTTTGTGAAATTAACCATGGGTTGTGCAGAAACGATTACTGATCGACTGTACATATCTGAACAGCCATTTGAGTTGGACGCTGTTAATGTTACTGTATACGTTCCATTTGCCGTATAGGTATGGCCAGGATTTTCTGCGCCACTTGTACCTGCATCTCCAAACGTCCAGGAATATCCACTGGCTCCTGAAGAAGTATTGGCAAACTGGATACTTGAATTCTGACATCCATTCACATCTGCAAATCCAGCTGTTGGAGCGTCATATACTACAATAGTCCGTGTTGTTAAATCCGAGCACCCATTACTGTTCATTACATCGAGGGTAACCGTAAACGTTCCAGATTTTTTATAGGCATGAGTTGGATTCGTACTTGTACTAACCACTCCATCTCCAAATGACCACAAATAACTACCTGTACTACTTGAATTCGTAAATGTTGCATCTTCACCGACACACACATTTGCCGTAGTAAATCCGACTGTAGGCGTTGGGTAGATTACGACACTTTGGGTTATTATTGACTCACAACCTGCGGCATTTGTTGCCGTAAGTTTTACGGTGTACGTGCCGGATGACGAATACGTATGTGCAGGAGCTGAGGCTGTCGAGGTATTCCCGTCACCAAAGTCCCATGCATAACTTGATGCACCACCTGAATAGTTGTTAAACGTGGTGGTCGATCCCAAACATCCGTTACTGGTAGTAAAACTAGCAGTTGGCATGTCATTCACTTTCACACTAACCGAGTACGTAGTGGCACAACCATTTGCTGTGGATATCAGAACCACTGAGAAGTTTCCTGCCGATGCATAAACATGGCTTGGATTGGCTGCTGTCGACGAATTTCCGTCTCCAAAAGTCCAGGCATAAGTGAGTGTTCCACTTGAGACCGAACTGGTATTTGTAAACATGGTCGCCGTACCTAGACATTCTATGGTTGCGGTAAACCCTGCTTTTGGAAGTTCATTAACCCTTGTGGTTGTTGTTGTGGTTGCTACACACCATTGAGCACTTGTCGCTGTAAAGCTAACTGTGTACGTTCCAGATGAGGTATACGTGTGCGATGGCGATTGAGCTGTCGATGTATTGCCATCTCCAAAGTTCCACAAATAGGTTGATGCACCCGTTGTTGTACCCACAAATGAAGATGTTTGACCAAGACAAACGTCAGAAACAGTAACTACTACAGTGGGAGCAACATACACTTCCACCACTTTAGTCGTAGTTGCCATACAGCTTCCCTGACCCGTTGAGGTCAACGTTACGGTATATTTACCAGCAGTTGCATAGGTATGAGTAGGACTGGTTGAGGTTGACGTATTCCCATCACCAAAATTCCACGAATGTGTAACTGTACCCGTTCCTCCTGTTGTTCCATTGGTAAACGAAGTTGCATTTCCTAAACACACATTGTTTGCCGTAAAGTCTGGATCTGGAGAATCGTAAACTACAACACTTGATGTTGCTGTATCAGGACATCCATAAACTGACGCAATTGCCAGCATTACCGTATATGTTCCTGATGTACTGTATTTATATGTGGAGGATGGTGTCGTTGTTGTAAACGTGGTTCCATCTCCCATATCCCAATGATTGGAATGGTTAGAAGACGATGTATTCGTTACACTGACGGCATCATCTGTACATAAGTCTGATATGGTAAAAGATGCCGATGGGTTTGGATAGACCACGACATTTGTTGAGAATGAATCTCGACACCCATTATTATTATAAGCCACCAACTTAGTGGTATATGTATTTGCAGTAGCAAAGGTATGAGTCAAGCTTCCTGCAGATGAGTTCGATGAATTTCCGTCACCAAATGACCAGGCGTAGGTATGTGCATAAAGCGTTCCATTGATATAGGGCACTTTGGTAGACACACATCTATTATCCGTAGTAAAGTACACTGAAGGCCGAACTTTAACCGTAACTGAATTAACAGTCGTGTCGTCACAACCGTTTCCATCCGTCGTAATTAAACTTACCTTGTACGTACCTGTCACCCGATAGAAATGAACCGGATTTTCTAATGACGATGTATTTTTATCATCAAAGTCCCAAGCATATATGTTGGCATTGGTTGATGAATTGATAAATCGTACACTATCACCAAAGCACTCATCGTCTGCTGTAAAACCAGCTACCGTTTCATCGGCAATTACAATGTTTCGAGAAACCGAATCTATGAAACCACCTGGTAAGAAGATTTTAAATTTAATGGTATACGTTCCACTTGACGCATAGGCGTGAGATGGGTTTTGCGTTGTCGATGTAGTTCCATCTCCAAATTCCCAATAAAATGCTGAGATCTTACCACAGTTTACAGAGGTTGCGTTCTTAAACAGCATCTTTTCGTTGTCGCAATCATAAACTGTGCTAAAAGACGGTGTCGGAACATTTGAAACATTAACAGTTTCTGTTGCAGTATCAACACAACCAATGTTCGTTGTCACTATGAGGTTAACCGTTTTGACACCACTCGTTGCATAGACATGGCTTGGCACTTTTGCGGTACTCGTATTGCCATCTCCAAAATCCCAGGCCCATCCTGTGATGCTTCCAGTAGTAACTGATGAGTTATTAGTCACTGGCATAACGTCGTTAAAACAGTGATTTGCTAAGATGAATGAAGACACAGGCAATGGCGCAATTGTTACTGCCACTGAATTTGTTGCCTTCGTACCACATCCATTACCAGAGGTCGTATTTCTTCTATAATACGTAGTTACTGTCAACGGTGTTGTAGATGAATAGTTTGCGCTTGTTGCACCCGACACATTGGTCCAGTTAACATTGTCCGTAGACGACTGCCATTGATACGTATACGTGCCGTCTCCTCCTGTTGCTGCACTCGTTGTGCTCAACGGGTTGGCCGGATTTGAAGGACATACACTGTGACCACTTCCGATCAAACCAGCGTTCAGATCAAGATACACAGTAATAACAACCGTATTACTAACGATATCGCCACATCCACTACCACCAGTAGCCATTAGTCGGTAATGCATTGTAACAGTCAGGTTGGATGGCGAATAACTTGTTGCCGTCGCACCCGACACATTCGACCAACTGGTTCCGTTAGTGGAAACTTCCCATTGATACGTCCACGATCCGTCTCCTCCTGTAGGAGTCGTAATTTGTGAAATCGTTGTTGGAGTTGTATTGTAACAGATGGTCTGGTTAACAGAAATAACGCCTGCTGCCAGATCATCGTATACCGTAATCTTAATTGATGTCGTATATGAAGGTCCACAACCAATATCGGTTGTTACTGCTCTTCTATAATAGGTTGTTGTCGTTAAGACACCCGGGGAATAATCAGTTGCCGTGGCTCCTGAGATATCAGACCAGGTCGAATTATCTAATGACGACTGCCACTGATATTGATTGGTACCTGTACTACCCGAAGCAAGGCTAACTGACGATAGGCTTGCCGGTGTACTGCTGTAACAAATCGTTGCATTGGCAGATATTGAACCTGGCAAAAGCTCGGTCAGAACTTTTACCTGTTGAGTTGAAGCACCCACGCATCCTTCATTTGAGGTACTCGTTATGGTTACATTATACGTACCACTTGAAGCATATATATTGCTTGCATCTGTGGTAGTTGCTGTATTCCCGTCTCCAAAGGCCCAGGCTGTTGAAGCAATGGTACCTGTTGCAACCGTACTTGTATTTTTAAATTGCATGGCGTCTCCCAAACACGAATCTTTATAGGTAAACGACGATACCGGTTTCGCCCAATAAGGCACAGTCGTACTTGCTGAGTTATCCGCATTGTCTACATCACCTCCATAATTGGTAACCATTACAACATTATTTGTCGTACCACTTAAATCAACTGTGGTGGTTAGTGCTACCGTATACGTTGCACCTTGCGTAAATGGGCCTGTTATAGATTCCATTACGGGGGTTCCACCGTCAACACTGATCCCAACTGTTGTTTTTTGAATGTCGAAATCTCCTTCGTTTTTAAAGGTGACCTTCACTTTAGCCGTTGGGTTTGATGTTCCACAAACCGTATCGACTATGGTCACTGACATCATATTCAAATCAGGATTGAGCTCCAACGCACCAATTGTCGGTTTGGTGGATGGTCTGGTCATTCCAAGAATGTCAAGCATCGTGCCTGTTGAATCCCCAGCACCAAAGAAACTTTCCTGATTTACCTTGTAACTAGACGAGGAAACGAAGAATGGTTTCATATCCTGTGAGTTCAAATCACGACTTTTCGCGGTTTGATACGCAGCAAGTGATGAATAAATACCTCCAGAATAGATGTATGACCCAGTTGAGGTACTATAGATATTATTATAGTCAGACTGCAAATACGCTGGATTGTAAAAATAAATCGCATATCCTCCACCTGTATGGGCGAATATGTTGTTTTTTACATTACTGGTATTACTGGTGTAATACAATCGGCAAGCAGGGAAACTATTTGATGTGTTTAAACTGGTATTAAGAATCGTATTGTGCAACCAGTCCTGGTACGAACAATATTGGGAGTACACGGGTCTAGCCCAAATGGTCGTTCCATTACCCGCCTGTATAAAGTTATTGGCTATTGTAGCCCTTCCTGTCGATGTGGCATCGCAGTAGTACATGTACATTCCGTAACCACCGTTTCCGCCGTAAATTCGATTACCAGTAATCTCCATGGCACCGTCGCAATATCGGAAATAGGTCATATATGGATATGACGTGTACCCTGCGTTTGATGTCGTCACCTCATTGTTTGAGAATATGAGATTCTTGTTGTAATAATTCAAGATGCCATAGTATGCAAAACCAGAAATTGTATTTCCGGTAATCACCCAACCATCTTGCATATAGGTAGACGAAGTTCCTGCTCCGTAGTTGTATATGCCATAAAATCCATTTAGAATTTTGTTGTTCGTAATGGTTATAAAGGAAGACATATTGGCTGTTCCTGTCCAATCGTATATAACAATACCGTTGAAGTTATAACTTGTTATCACTTGAGATTCCAACGTACATCCCGTAATCGTGATGTATTTATTGGCACCCGAGAAGTCAATGACACGACAATTAGTGGGATCCAGGGCCTTCATATGTATACCACTAAACGTAACATAGGATATGCCATTAAATCGTACCACGTAATTACCGCCTAAAGCTGAGTACTGCAAGATTGGCATGGTCGTATTGGTGCTTGCTGACTGGAAGGTGATGGTGTTTGTACTTGAAACACCAAGTATGTTGTTTAAACTGATGTTTTCCGTATAAGTACCAGAGATCACATTGAACGTCATTGCACCACCGATACCTGCGCATTCCATAGCGGCAACGGCCTCTCCAAAGGTTGAGAAATCCCCACTTGTGCCTCCAATGGTATATATGCCACCGGCCATTGCAATACCGAAGGTCGAAGATGGTCCTTCGTCGTTAGAAGGAACTGCATCTGTACTGCCGTTCGGGTCGCTTGTCCAGGCTCGGATTGTTGCACAACCTGCTGTATGCGTAAATCCGGTTGTGAATGTTAATGTATCTGATGTACAACTCGCTGTGGAAACCGAGAAGGTCTGACTACCCGACGTTGTACCGACTAGATAGTTCACTTTCACTGAGGTCAATGCAGTAGAACCAAAGTTTTTGACCACTACCTTGATGGTTTGACCACCTGAGGTAACCACGCCACTTGGACTCAATATTTCGAGGACACCAACATCTAACGCACCCGTTTGAACATCATCTGCTCCTGGGTGAGTAGTAGACGGTCTGGTTGAACCATCAATATCCGTAGGAACCTCACTTAACTTGGGCACTTTACTATAACATGCATCTGCCAGGTGAAGATCCGAACTGCTTTTAAATGGTGGTTTATCACCAAAGGAATTCAAATCCTTGCTTTTTGCTGTTTGATACGCCGCAACGTTTGAATAATAACCGCCGGCATACATAATGTTACCACTTGCGGTACTGTAATAGACGTTGTAATCCAGGGCTGCGAAATAGTGGTTGGTTCCGCTGTAATACAGATAGACGGCATAGCCACCACCTGTATTTGCAAAAATGTTATTCTTAACCTCGTTTCCAGGATATGAAGAAGTAGAAGTAAAAAAGAAATAACCAGGGACACCCGAAGTCGAATAATAACTTGAATTAACAACACAGGTGTTGTGGTAAAATCTCAGGTACTTTGAGTACCCACAATAAATCCCTCTCGCAGCATTGCTACCAGACCCCATTTGGATCATATTATTCGAGATCAATGCTTTGGCACCTGAAGTTGCATCACAGTAATACATATAAAGTCCGTATCCACCAGATAGACCATGGATATTGTTACCGACAATCTGCGTAGCACCGTCACAATATCTGAGATATAAAGCATATTGGTTGACTGTATAGGATGAATTGCTTGAGGATATTTCGTTATTTGAAATAACCATATTGTTGTTATAATAACAGAAAATCCCATAATACGTAAACCCAGTAATGGTGTTGCCCGTAATGGACCAATTGTTCTGTAATGCTGATGTATGTCCTCCGTAGATATAAAAACTATAAAATCCATTTATGATCTCATTGTCTTTAAAGGTAATGTTCGAAGACATGTTTGACGTTCCAGTTGCGTCATAAATGGCTATACCATTGAAGTTGTAAACGGTGATTTTTTGAGACTCAATTTTACAGTCTTGAATGGTAATGTTCGAATTTGTACCGTCAAAAGTAATTACCCGAGCATAGGTACCGTCAAGGGCTTTGATGTGTAATCCATCAAAAATATAGTTGGATGCTCCTGAGAAATTCAAGGTATAATTATCCGTTGTTCCGGAAGCATCATATTGAAGCAGCGGCATCGTTGAATTGGACGTTGCCGACTGAAAAGTAACTGTATTGGTACTCGACATTCCAGTTAAGGATGTCAGTGAAAGGTTTTCGGTGTATGTACCGCTCATCACATTAAACACCACCGGACCAGACAAACCAGCACAATTCAGTGCGTTTAAAGCTTCGGCAAACGTGGAGTAATCTCCGCTTGTACCACCAATGGTAAATGTACCTGACATGGCCGTACCAAATTGGAATGCAGCACTTGTATCATTTGAGGGATTTAAGTCTGTATTCCCTCCTGGGTCTTCTGTCCAACCAATGATGCTTGTACAGCCTGCAGTGTGTGTAAAAGTGGTTCCGAAAGTAACCGTGTCGGACGCGCAGCTTGCAATCGCAGATCCAATGTTCTCCGTACCGGTATTGCTTCCTACCTTATACTTGACGGTGTAGCCATTCACGGAATTCAATCCGAAATTCTTAACCACTACCTTAACCGTTTGAGTACCTGCTGAAACTGTACCCAGAGGGGATAATACCTCAACTACACCAACGTCATCGTTCGATAAACCAACCTCGTCACACCCTGCATGGGCGTCGGAAGTATTTCTGGTTTCTCCATCAATGTCTTTTGGTACTGCTGTGATAGCTGGGAAGGTTTGGAAACAACCATCGCTCAGATGTAGGTCTGCATTTGACACAAATGGTGGTTTCATAATCACTGAATTCTGATCACCATTTGAGTTATATGTGTTCAACACCGCTGCGGTTCGATACCCCCCCGAATACATCAGATAGGTGCCGTTGGGGTTGTAGTACACATTGTAATCGACCTTGTTGGTTGTACTTGGAGCAACGGTATTGTAATACGCGTAATGATTACCCGAACTCACCGAGCTCGTTATGGCAAAAACGTTGTTCTTGATGTCAAAATTATACGCCCCACTGAAATAACATGCTCTTGCTGTACCTGAAGAATTAACGTTAATGTTAATCGAATTGTGATATACGTCCCAGTAATCTCCACCGGAATTAAACAACCCGTAATATGTAGGAGCCCCTGTAAAGCCGCCTATAGAATTGTTTGCAAAAAGGCCTCGTTGAGAGCTCAGGTTATCACACTGACTCATGTATATACCGTAGTAGGTTGAACCGACAAGTTTATTGCTGGTTATCTTAAACGAAGCAGTAGAGCTTGACTTTGAATAATAGAAGTAAAAACCAGCATATGTATTGGCTCGATTGGTTACCGTGTTATTGTGAATAGTCGCGCCTCCCTGATAATAAAAGAAATGGGCATAATACCCTCCGGCTGTTATTGTATTGTTGCTGTATACAAAGCCACTTGTCAGTGACGTTGAACTGGCTCCAAAAAATGATACTGTTGTATAACCACCGTTCATTATGTGACAGCTATCAATCGTTATGTTCTTCATTACGGCACCACTTGAATACGATGTTGTGCTGTTATTGATTACACACGTAATCATATTGGAACTTGTTGAAGTCGTTGTAGGCGTTTTAATGATACAATTGCGTACGGTAATATCATTAGAGTTCATTAAGTGCAATGGCCACGCATACGAAGTACCTGTTCCTTGGATCGTTAAATCTCGAATAACGATGTACCTGGAATTATTTACCCTCAGCGTGTGTTTCGCGCTTGACGAGGTACTACCGTATTTAAGTATGACGTCCGTTCGATCGCCACTCGCTGCTTGGAAGGTTACTGTATTGGTTGATGACGTTCCAACAAAATCCGGAATATCAAACTGTCCAGAATAGGTACCTGTTGCAATATTAAATACAATGGGTCCACAAACTCCGTAGGTGTCGACCGCGGCTATTGCGGCTTTTAAGGTCGCATAATTGGGGCTTGTGCCCCCAACGGTATACGTTCCACTGAGTCCTTTTTTAGCACTTTTCGTAAAGGTGTCATTCGACTGATCTTTATCGGTGTTGCCATTTGGGTCTTTGGTATACGCAATGATTGTTTGAGACGAAGACCCTGAGTAGGTATGTACGCCCAGCGCTAGTGTAGTTGATGAACCTGCAGTAAGCGTACCGGAATAGGCGTATTTTGTTTTACTTACCCCATTCACTGACCAATAGACGTCAAACGCTGTTACTGAATTTGTACCGTCATTTTTTACCAACACTTTAACGGTATCCTTCGTACTACATATAGCAGCACCTGGATTCACAATATCTGTAAGAGCCACGTTGTCCGTAACCAAAAGCTTCGATTCGAATTTGTAATACTCGTTGTTTGTTGAAAGCGAATTACCCGTACCAAATATGATGTTTGGAGAACCGGCTGATGAATTTAAACCTGTTGTTACCTGGACGGCACTAGAGGAAGATAACTGCGTCCCAACCGTCGTGGTGAAGGCCGTCGTGGAATAGAAATAGTTCATATCCACTACGTAGATATTATTCGTTCCTTCTTCGAGTACTACGGCAAAGTAGCAATAACTCGATGCCCCAAGCTCCCAGGAGTAGTTTAAAATCCAAAGCTGCCTGCTGCCCGAAGACCCATAGGTGATTTTGTAGATGTAATCGTAGTTACCGATTGTAGTCCCCATGTTTTCCCAGAAATACGCAACGGTAGAATCCGGCAAATTGGAATTTGGCAACGATGAGTTGGTGTTTAAACTTGTGCTCACTGCGGAACCAGCAACGGACATGTCAAATGTTAACAGGCCATTTTTAGAAACACAAAATGAATCTACGACCCCACCATAAAATTTAAAGGTAAACGGAATTTTCTGAGCAGGAGACCAATAATTAGTTGATTGGTAACTGCTGCTGGTAGTTCCATTTGGACCCGTCCAACCCCGCATAAAAAGGGTTCCACCTGTAGTTATGTAATCATAAACAGATGACCCGCGATAGGATCCTGGATTCCCTACATTTAGTGCTGATTTTGTCTGATCATACGTATACGTTTGACCAGATACTTGATTAGGCATTAGCATGCCAAACAGTGCCCATACCATGAGGCTTGAGTAAAGTTTTTTCATAAAAATAAATCTTAATTCTACTATAAATTGTAGAGACACTGTGAGGTCAAGCCTGTAAATAACAGAACTTACCGATGCGATAAATCGCCTAGAATAACTTAAATACGTTGAATGCAGTCTTAACTACACACTACTTCTACATGACCAAGGTATACAATTTTGTCACACAATTGCAACTTTTTCTTCTTTTTTCAACATTTACACACCAAAAATGATCTCTTTTCGTTGCGTCGAAAGAGCTTATTTCACGTGACTATCATATACTCCATTAAACTTTTGGTTTAATTAAAAAAGCACTATCATTGTACCAGAAAGCGGCACATCTCGCGGCTTTTCGATTCAAAAATTTTTCCGAAGATCTTCGAAATCAAATTTTAGAACTACGATATACATTATACATATAGAATCAACATTACATGTTTGACATTATTACGCTAAACGATATGCTCGTTACTGAGCTAAAAGACATTGCAGCAAAACTTGAGGTCAATGCTAAAGGCCTAAAAAAACAAGACCTGATATATAAAATTTTAGAAGTTCAAGCCGTTAAAGAACCCGCTACGAACGATACGGAACCTGTTTCAAAACCCGCTCCAAAACGCAAGCCTAAACCAAAAGCCAGACCAAAAGAGGAGAATGTGGTTAATCAGGCCAAACCTAAAGAGGAAACCCCAGTACACGACAACAATAAAAACAACACCGATACCGATAACAACCGAGACCGACGACCAAGAAAACCAAATCCGAAACCAAATCCGAAATCAAATACACAAGACGGTCAACGCACCCAACATAATAATCCACAGAAAAAGCAACAAGACAACCGAAACCAAGACAATAGGAACCAAGACAACCGAAACCAAGATAGTCGAAACCAGGACAACCGGAATCAAGACAACAGGAACCAGGACAATCGGAACCAGGACAATCGGAACCAAGACAATCGGAATCAAGACAATCGGAATCAAGACAATCGAAACCAGGACAACCGACCTGAAAAAAGAGAAAACCACCCTGAGGGTAAAAAGGAGGAAGTTAGAAACCAACACGATAATCAAAAAAATCAGGAAGATGATTCTAAAGTTATCAGTGCGATGGACAACGCCGATAATCAACGACCTCATCACAATAAAAATCAGCAGCAAGACAACCGAAACCAAGACCGCAACAAGAACAAAGATCCAGAACGTGAAAAACGTAAGGAAATGAGGGATAATCTCCTTAATTACCTTGAATTAGAGGGTGTAGTAAGCACCCAGGGAGTTTTGGAAACTATTCAAGACGGTTATGGGTTTTTACGATCTCCTGATTACAATTACCAACCGTCACCAGATGACGTATATGTTGCGCCAAACCTGGTAAAGTCTTACGGACTTAAAACGGGTGATGTTGTTCAAGGAACGATTCGACCTCCTAAAGAAGGTGAGAAGTATTTTGCATTGATCAAAATTGAAATGATCAATGGAAAGTCACCAGCAGTAATTCGAGATCGAGTTTCATTTGAACATTTAACGCCACTTTTCCCAGAAGAAAAATTTAATCTAGAGTATAAAGCGAACAACTATTCAACACGAATAATTGACATAATTACACCTATTGGAAAAGGTCAGCGGGGTTTAATAGTTGCCCAACCCAAAACAGGGAAAACCAATCTACTAAAAGACATTGCTAACGCTATTTCGGCTAACCACCCGGAAGTTTATATGATCATCTTATTGATCGATGAACGACCAGAAGAAGTGACGGATATGGCTCGAAGCGTAAAAGCAGAAGTAGTTGCTTCAACGTTTGACGAACCTGCAGAAAAACACGTTAGGTTGGCCAACATTGTTCTTCAAAAAGCTAAGAGACTCACCGAATGTGGTCATGATGTGGTGATTCTTCTCGATTCAATTACCCGATTAGCGAGAGCGTATAATACGGTTCAACCGGCCTCTGGTAAAATCTTATCAGGTGGTGTGGATGCGAACGCATTGCACAAGCCAAAACGATTCTTTGGAGCTGCAAGGAACATTGAAAATGGCGGTTCACTTACCATCATTGCAACAGCTCTAATTGATACGGGATCCAAAATGGACGAAGTAATCTTTGAAGAATTCAAGGGTACAGGTAACATGGAGCTTCAGTTAGACAGAAAACTGTCCAACAGACGAATCTTCCCTGCCATTGATGTGGTA
>CAYZWM010000034.1:0-23352 GCA_964482155.1 uncultured Chitinophagaceae bacterium
TCTAGTGTATCGGTCGTCGAGCTGAATCCAGATGAGCTTCCTTAATACACATAAGCGGCTCCTTCTTTTGTTTGCCCGTTATTGTAATAATTTGCCCCTACAATTACATCGCTATAGCCATCTGCGTTTATATCGCCGGCAGAGGACACGGAAACTCCAAAATATGAATATGCTTGATTTTCTAGGAGTGTGTCGACCGTCGAACTGAAACCAGATGAGCTTCCATAATACACAAAAGCGACTCCTTCATCTACTGACCCGTTGTTATCGTACAAATGTGCACCAACAATTACATCGCAATAGCCATCTCCGTTTATATCGCCTGCACTAGACAAAGACCGTCCGAATTCTGCATATGCCTGATTTGATTCCAGTATGGTATCGGCCGTCGAACTGATTCCAGATGAGCTTCCATAATACACAAAAGCGACTCCTGAATTTGTTGACCCGTTGTTATCGTACCCATATGCCCCAACAATTACATCGCTGTAGCCATCTCCGTTTATGTCGCCTGCTGAGGACACGGAAATACCAAAAAATGCATATGCCTGATTTAATTCTAGTATGGTATTGGCCGTCGAGCTGATCGGATCAACGACAATAGGAAATGTGGCGTTTCTGGTGTCCACAAGCAGTGTGATCTGATCATCCTTAAGAGTCATTGAGCTGCTGAGTGTTTTTCCATTGGCATCCCAGGCAAGTAAATCACTGTAAGTCACTGTTTGAGAACCATTATATGTTGAATACATACCCTCGGAAAAACGTATTTCATCGGCATTCTGTTGAGTTGCCGACATATTGCTATTAATTCTTAGGTGTACCTCCAATTTCTCACTTTGATCTAGCGGTTCGTTATGAATTATAAAGTTTTGGCGAATACCTTGATTGTTGTTGATGTACTCTTCGGTAACTAATTCATAGTGATTGTACCTGAGTGTATCACCCATTGTTTCTCCTATGGCGTGCACCTCTGGAGTAAATGTGTAGTTGTTGTCCAGATTAGACGCAAAGGTTATCGAATCCATTTGAAGTGAAATGTTCCATTTATTGTCCAATTCCTCTTCTTTAGAATCAGGAGTTGTCACTTCCTGTTTTGCTTGGATCGAGAATTTTCCAGGTTCAAATTCAACATCAAAACATTGTTTTGGGTTTGAACTTCTAAACGCTTCTGAGTCGCTGTCTTCTTTTGGTTGAATCAGATATTCATGTTTTTGAATTCCTTCAATAACCGAAGCCAGCCATCCTTCAGTGGTGTCAAGGCCATGGGATACTGCTACATCAGTTGTACCTACATCAGGTAATACTCTTGTTTTGGACGTTGAGCCCATGTAAGATTTGATCCCAAATACCAATGCCAAAGCTGTGATAAGGAACAAAAAGTCTTTTTTTAATCGTTTCATTTCTAAACTATTTATATTCTAATAATTACATGTGCCTATCTTGTGTTTTGGTTAAAGGTATTAGGCAGCACTTAGTAATGCAAAGGGATGACTTATTGGTATAATAGCTTGTAGCCGTACCGTGTTACCTGTTGTAGATAACTAGCCACAACCCAACTGAAAGAGGTTGGTATTGAACGTTGTTTGCTCAGCAATTAACTTGGTTCGATTACGTGTTTGCAAAGCCACATATTTGATTGAATTTCATGAAAATTGGAGTACACTTTTTCTATATCAATTGTACTAAACAGGCGCAAACATTACTTCTATGGGAACCATACCATGCATTATTTTACTATCTAATTAATGGATCAAGTGAATGGTCTTAATGGAGTGTGTTACATTTGATTAGGGTTTACTGAGCGGGAATCACCAGGTCATAAAGACGCTCAATGAGTACATAATATCTAAATACATTGCCTGCTTGCTTGGCACAGAGGCTTCGAGCGTATTACTCAATTGTTTGATTTGGTTCTTGTGCCGATTGCAAATACTTCGGCTGTGTATGATCTTGAAAAAGATGATGTGCAAACGCTGTGGAAAGCGACCATCGAGTTGTTGATGTTGATACAGCATTTAATTGCTCAGGCTGCTTACATTTTTTTTAAGACAGGCAAGAATTGCATTGCCCAATCTCACGAATTAGGCCTGATTTTGATCGATAATTTCTCAAAGAAATTTGACTTATTGTAGACTATCAACGACATACAGTCGGCATGTTTAGCTACAAAAAAAGTCAGATGGAGTCCGCAACTTGCAGTTCGATTAGAACTACCAAGGTATGAATATTGTAATTCATCAAATTGGTAGTCAAGCTAAATTAATGTAATTCAAATTACTATTTAAATGGGTGAATTAATAAATGTGTTGTTGGTTGATGATCATGCTTTAATAAGAATTAGCATGAAACAGATAATTGAATCAACCTTTCATTCAGTGAAGGTTGAGGAAGCCAAGAATGGGAAGATGTGCTTAGATTTTATTAAATTGAAATCGTACGATCTACTGATTCTTGATTTGTACATGCCTGATCACAATCCACTTGCGATGATTGAAATGATACGTGAGCAAAGACCCAATCTACCTATTCTAATTGTTTCTATGTGCCCAGAAGCTCTTTTTGGTAAACGGCTTTTTGATCTTGGGGTAATGGGGTACGTTAGTAAAAAAGAGAACGCTGACATTGTCTCTATGGCAATTCAGTCGGTTTTAGTTGGCAAGCTTTATATGTCTGAACGAATGAAGGATATTATTATTGATCTAAGTATAAATAGAGTGGATAAGACTGGCCTTGACGAACTTACTAATCGTGAATTGGAAATTGTAATGCTGTTGGTGAAGGGAAATCGACCAGTTGAGATTGCACAAATATTGTCCTTATCACCATCTACAATTGGCACCTACAAGGTACGTATATATAGAAAATTAGGTGTTTCTAATATTGTAGAGTTATGTAAAGTTGCCTCTTTATACGACTTCGAGATAAAGGGGGGGGCTATTTTTAAGCAAGGATAACGGTTTGAAATGGGTTGCGTTTTTGGAATACGTGCTGCAATTCCAGTAGGTAGGTGTGAGATGGTTGAGGTTAGAGGTTTAAAACCTACGTTTATTTAGTATCGTATCTTCTCGTCTATATTCAATTCCAAATTTTCCTGAGAGTTCCAATTGTTCCTTCAAGAACAAGTTTATTTCAAATAGCATTGAATGGGAACCAACACGGATCTCAGATTATGGTGGACTCCAGAATGTCGTTGACCTTAGAATCCAGTCCGCTAGATCGTATCATTAAGGAGTGAACGTATACCAATCTATGTTTCATTTTCAATCTCCTGTTGAGTGGCCTGTCTGACCAGGGTTAACGATCATGCAAAACCAAGGCCGACCTTGTCATTATTGGTCTATATGAGGCGTAGATGGTTAGCTACATTAGTTGCCAATGTTGAAGTTCATATTTGCAGTGTTTGGTTCAGTTGGAAATGCGTATCGAAATGATTTACGGATACTAAAGAAATATACAAAACATAAATGACCCATATTTGATCTAACCGCCACTCTAAAAGAAGCTAAAAAGTAAATACATTATCGCCTCCATGTTTGAGGATCAGCCACGAACAGTTTTGAGAAATTGATAGGCTTTATAGACGTTCAAAAGCGTTTTGACACAGTTTATGTGAGTTAATTTTGTTAAAATTGTATGAGATATAAATTATTCAGATGATTTAATAATATAACCATGATTACAAATAGTTTTAAATTGTTGTTATGCCAAAGCTAAAAAGAGTGTTGATAGCTGATGACCACGGTATCGTTAGGTCAAGCATGAAACTAATCATTCAAAGAAATTATTTCGATGTGATAATTGATGAAGCGGTTGACGGAATAACTGCCTTGAAGATGATTAAAGAGAATAATTACGATCTGTTATTGTTTGATTTATTTATGCCAAATTCTAAACCCTTTTCTACTGTTGAGTTGATTGGAACCATTCAACCAAATTTGCCAATACTTATTGTTTCTATGTGTTCTGAAAAAGTATTTGGAAAGCGTTTGTTTGAATTGGGAATCAAAGGATATGTCAATAAAAAGGAAAGCATTGATCGTATATCTGAGGCATTAAAAACCGTGACAGACGGTAAAACGTACATGTCTCCATTAATGAAAGATATTATTATAGATTTAACGTTAAACCAATCTAAACAAGGAGGTTTTGACAGCCTGACTAACCGCGAGCTCGAAATCACCTTATTGTTTTTGAAGGGAAGTAGCATTAAAGAAATAGGAGACTTGCTCGCTATAACGGCATCAACTGTAGGGACTTACAAATCACGAATTTTTGAAAAACTGGATGTATCAAATTTGGTAGAATTGGTTCAGTATGCGACTAGTTTTGAAGGTGAACTCGGATAGATAATCAGTCTTGTTTTGTGGCAAAAGACCAGGTATGATGTGCGTGCATCAAAGTTTTTTCCTGGCATATTCAGAATTAGGTGAATTACTGGGGATTGTGGTTATAAATGGAGTTCTGAAGCATTTGTAACTTAATTGGCATGTCTATCTTTTTATGCCTGATTTGTCGTGGATTGAAATGGTTTAAGTTTTTTTTGACCCAAACTTAACTAGTCAGGTCGTGTAATGAATTACTCAATTATTTATTTTACCTTAGCGATAATGATTTGGTTCATGGTTATATCTCCGTTTACATACGTAACTGATATTGACCAACTGGCCTCATTTTAATCTATGTTTAGTTATATTGACAATAAGGTTCTGGCCTTGGAATTCGCACCTTTCGATTGGCTGTTGAAAGGAAATTCAGAGGTTCTAAATGGACAGTATAATGATGCCGTTGTTTCCTTTACAATGATTATTTTGTCTGAGCCTAAGTCACCGGTAGGTTGGTCAAACCGGGGATATGCAAAATTGAAACTCGGACATTATCTTGAAGCCGAGAAAGACTTTATTCAAGCTATTTTGATAAACCCAGGTAATGGACATGCACTGGTGAACATGGGAATTGTTCTGAACAAATTGGGTAGGTTCAGCGAAGCATTAGAATTTGTAGATCGGTCGTTGGCACTAAAACCTAATTCAAGTTCGAGGTGGTGTGTCCGCGGGAATTGTAATGTTAATCTTCAGACCTATGAGGAAGCATTGGCCGACTTGGACAAGGCAGTTGATTGGGATCCCAATAATGCCTATGCTTATGGAAACCGCTCGACAGCAAACCTTGGATTGGGTTTTGTTGAACGTGCTGAGAATGACCTGGAAGAGGCTAGAAAAATTGATCCAAATTACAACCGGGTGTATTTTAATCAAGGTTTGATATTCATTCAACAAGGCAACTTTAAAGAAGCCTATAATTCATTGATAAAAGCGGTAAATTCGGATACAGATATGTTGGGAATGACATGCTTTTATCAGGCACTTAACAAATTGAACGAACATTTTTCGGCGGCATAGGTAGCTTCGCAGTACTTCCCTGATCAATCATGAGTAGTCAGGTGATTCTTTGGAATTCGAATGTGGACTACATGCGTGTCGTCACCTTTATCAACGTATGAAACCCCCATACCAAGTCTTGAAGTAAAATTCTTGATAATCAAAAGTCCCAGGCCATCATGAGGAATAGAATCTCTATTCGTTTCCCGTTCACTAAAAAAAGTATTCAGTTTGTGGAAATTATCAATGGAACTTCGCGTGTTTGTTAAGCTGATAGTCAGTTCGTTAACAGTTTCACCGTAGGTAATGGATATGTCGGGATTGCTACTGTGCTTTATTTCATTCGCAATCAGATTTTTAACAATAGATTTTAGCAAAAGTTCATCCGATCGAAAAGATATTTTGGTGTTATTGGATAATTTCAGAGTTGATTTTTTGACGTTCTCGGATATGGACACCGACCGTATTACATCTCTGATGAGCGAACTAATTTCAAGATTTGTTAGGGAAATTTTAAGGCCATCTTTTTGGTTTTTAAACCAATTTAGTAATTGGTCAAACTGTGATGCCAGTTCACATGATGCTTTTTGCAGTACGGGTATGTACGTATTAATCGCATCCGTGTCGTTCGTATTGAGTAGGCCACTTATCGACTTTATACTGTGCACTGCTCCTCCGAGATCATGTGCTATTAAGCTTATTAGCAATCCTTTGAACGTTGATTGTTGCATTATTTGTTCTCTAGATTCATTCAATTCCTCTATTTGGGTACTAAAGAAGCCGGTTTTTTGTTTTACCTGTTCCTTAAGCAAGGACTCAAATCTTCTATGACGTCGTTTTCGAAGGAAGATCAGGATTACCAAGACGATCAAAAACGATAACGTCACCCCAAAATAAAAGCACACAGTATGGAGCCCACTGTTTTTATCTTTTAGGTTGAACAAAGGAGCCGAAAAGGGAACAACGAAGTGTACGCATGTGAAAGCTTGTTTGTACATAGTGTAGAGGGGTCTATTTAAATTAGGAGTCTTAGACTATCTATGGGTTTAGCCCGAATTATGTTCTTAATATTATGTAGTGACCCACCGTGTTAAATTTAAGTACACAAATTGACATCTAACTCAGCAACTAAAGTGTGGCTTAAACATCTAATTGTGTGTAGTCTTTCGTCTACAATGTTCCGATTTACTAGACCATGTAGTAATTGTAAAGAGACCATCAATAACCTGTAATGAAGGATATTGCATTTTTTTTGCTCAAAATATATGGCCGTAAACGTTTTTGGTTTAAGAAATTTGAGTTCGTTAATGAGTTACAAACCAAACCAGGAACCATTTATGTCATCCAATCACAAGGATGCATTGCCTTAATAATTATGTATTTGAATTGGTCATATTGCCAATGGTTCTGTAGGTGTATGTCTATAGCCATTAGTGGTTAAACTACAAGCATTTAGAGCATCTGACCGTTGTAGAATAGAAATGTTTTCTCATTGGATAAAATGAGCCGTTTATGCGATATTTTGATTATTAAATTCCCTACTTTTACCTTTACAATTGAACATTGTAGTCATAATGTTTGAGTAAAACACACTCCGTTTGATGTTAAAGATGCTGCATATGAATTTTTGTTGAAGATGATGATACACAAAAAATGGGTAAGAACTGAAGCGTTTAAGTATACACTTTATGGCGCATTGTTCGGTTGCTGTTTTCCAATAATTGGGACTCTTTTTGATTTGTTAAGGCTTGATCTCGCTATCAGTCTCACAAATGTTATGAAGGTCCAGTTAAACAACCCAATTCATTTCATCATCAATACGGCACCTTTATTCCTTGGACTGGTTGCATTTATTGCCGGAAGGAAACAGGATATTGTTGTGAAGCGTAATCAGGAATTGGTTCGTGCTTCTAAAGTCAAAGAAGAATTCTTTGCCAACATGAGTCATGAAATCACGACTCCGCTGAATGGAGTAGTGGGAATGGTTAATTTACTTAAGACACAAACCAAAACAAATGAAATTCAAAAGAACTATATAGAAATTATCGAAAATTCAGTCAGCGATTTAATAAACATTATCAATGATATTCTTGATGCCTCTATTCTTGATACAAATGAAATTCAAATCCACTGTGTCCCGAACGTATTAGTTGATATACTTCAGCTCGAAATAAAAGTATATGAAAAATCGGCACAAAAGAAACAAGTTGTTATTCAACTGGAGGTTGATGATGATATTCCAACCGTTTTAGAGTTTGATGAAACCAGGCTAAGACAAATCGTAGGAAACTTGCTGAGTAACGCCGTTAAGTTTGCGGAGAAAGGAGCGATAAAAGTTAAGGCATCAATTCAAGAGCTGTCTGGGTCAACATATGACATAAAAATAGAGATAATTGATGACGGCTGTGGAATTGCTGAACAACATCAAGAATTAATTTTCGACGTCTTTCAACAACTTGACCAGACAACAACAAAGGAGGTACAAGGATTAGGCCTCGGTTTGTATATAGCCAAAAAAGTATCCAACTTTATGGGTGGAGAAATAGGCGTTATTAGCGAACCTGGGCGAGGCAGTAATTTTTGGTTTACGTTTGCTGCCAGTAAACTGGAAAATTCTGGTAATGCCACAACTAAAGGAAAGACGGGACGATCTAGTATTCAAAATTCAAATATTCTATTAGTTGAGGACAAAGAAATAAATGTACTGATTTCCCGCGCAATTCTTATGGAACTTGGTTGTAAGGTTGAAGTGGCATCCAATGGGTTTGAGGCCGTCCAAAAGTGTCGAGATGTCAACTATGATCTTATACTAATGGACATTCAAATGCCCAAAATGGACGGTGTTGAAGCAACAAGGGTAATTCGATCAGAGCACACAAACGTGCCTCCAATTATAGCACTTACTGCGTATGCAATTGAAGGGGATAAGGAGAAATACATCGGTTTAGGACTTGACGATTATTTGCCCAAACCAGTAACCATTGATGCATTAAAATGTGTTTTCTTAAAATGGTTATAGTTCAATGGGAATTGACAACTCATGTGTTAACGTATCCTATTTTATAAACAGCCCGAAGCGGGGGCAATTTTATGATTTATTAGAAAACGTTGATTGTGTTATTTTTTGAGGTGTGTAAGAACCTAATAAAACCCAGCGTCTTCAAACTTTATGTGAATTTATAGATAAGTCGCATGTAAATTCTCAGTACGGTATTTTCCCAAATACAATGTGAGTAATAAGACACTGGGTTTGCCTATTAGGCTATAACTAATTACTATTTTATACTCTATAGAATGCGTTTTGACACATACTGTACAATATAATTAACGGCCAAAGATGATTTATTAGATCAGTATTAGTTGTAGCCATACGTTTCGATATGAGGTAGACGAAACACTACAAGACGAGCAGATCAACGTAAATATTCATGGGTTTGACATCCTTTAGTACGATTCGTACTTAATGAATAATCGCAATATTTAGATAAAAAGAAGTTGGTCCAATGAAAAACAGAATTAACTACTTATGTGCATAAATGGAGGCAGTAAATTTGGTCTCTTGGTATAGGCCAGGCCAATAATTTTAACCGGATATAATCATTCTAATCGGTAATCAACATGTTCTTCAATGCGAGACATAGTAAGCACTGCCTCATAAAACAAACCTCAGCATTGTCATAATGCCGCTACATCGTGCGGATGTTTAACTACCAAATATCGCATTCATAAGCCACATAGAGGCTCAAGAAAGGGTCACAACTTTGCAGCTGAAATAAATATTGATATGCACTTAATTATTGAATTGACAAATAAGTTTATCCTCCAGGTTCGATTACTAGAGAGAGATATCGAAGGGGCTAAAGGCGTCACACAAAATAACTCAGTTCAAATTGAGCAATCTTTGGACGAACTTAAAACCCTTTCTCACCATATGTCGGCAGTAGATTTGGAAATTTCTTTACGGATGAAGTCTCGTCTGAATCATTATACACAAATTTGCGCCTCCAAATTTTTGAGTCCGGCACAATGTTCGTATTAAAGGCGAATGGCATAATATCTATGGAGTACTGATGTCAGTTTGTAGTTCGTGGTCCCAAATTGTTGCGGAAAATACTCCAGATAGAGAAATGAAGCAGCTATACGACCTTCTAAGTCCGCACTCCATGAATCATTAAATCGATAGCGCATGTACCAGAGCTGTAACCCTCATTCTTCCCTTAGTTTTAGTTAATAAGAAGTCAACCGTGGTTACCATATTTTTCCACTGCTCAATAAAGATATCTATGTTTTCCTCCAACGTTGACATAGGTTTCGTCCAGATGCTAATGGTCACAAACATTTTTTTATTTCTACTCGTCGCTTCTATTAATAGACTGAACTTGAACACTCATCTTTGTATAGTCTAGCCTCACTTAACGCATTCTCGTAATTTTTTCTAAACATCGATGGTTTACAGTGAATCTCAATTTAAAGGGTTCCGCATCGAAGAATACAAGCACTATTAATCCTATCTGGCATGCAAATAGTTAAGATTGAATAGAGTTTAGATAAAGTTAGAATATTGGGTTTGCCAGGTTGTCGACAATTACCCAACCTATATCGTCAACCGTAAAATGGATTCCTAATGGAGAGGCACACCCAGATATAAATTACGGCCCAAAATTGCAAAAAAGTCCTGGCAAAATAGTTGGATTTCGTATTCCATAGTTAAGCCCTGTTAGAGCTTAACGTGCATTTGACTCGTAGAAACCTCAGTGTTTGGTCTCTTTACACGCATTATATGTATTGGTTGCTATACCCAGGTAGATATCTGGTGCGTACGTGTAGGTGTTTCGCTACAAAAGACATGCATGAACGACTACAAAAGTACTCGGCTAACTGCAGTTGTTTTGTACGTCAATTGTAATCAGAACAAGGAGAAGTTTTTAGAGCGAGATTATCCTTGAATTTAGAATTGGGAACTTAAAATTATAATGTTATGAATATTAAAAATGCTATTACAAGTTTGATCCTGGGTTTAACCCTTTTAACAAGTTGTTCGGATTTTGACAGAAGAACTAAGTTTATGACTTCCTACACCAATCGGGTTACATTCACTACAAATGGAACATCGAATGAAATTAAAGTTGGATCGGATACCATTGTCCAGAATTTCATGCAGACGGTGAGAGATCACGATGCATCTGAGCGGAATATTGAGTCGGTAATGATGGCGGGCGTTAGTCTGGAAATCGATCGTAAATTGTCTCCGGAATTTGCCAATTTTGACTTTTTGAAGGGCGTAAAAGTTTACTTAAAGGCAAAAGGTCACGAAGAAGTTTTGATCGCCAACGTGAGAGTCGTGCCAGAAGGCGGTTATGGGTATTTTGAAACTCATGTGATCCCTAAAGGACGCGATTTTCAAGAACTGTTATTATCTAATGAATTTACATGCAGGTTGGAATTTACCACGGACAGCGATTTTGTTTCGGGCACAGTGGTAAAAATCATAACCACATACCATGTCGACACTAAACGCTTTGGTGTTTAACACAATACTAAATATGACCTATTGCACTTTTGAAAGTTCAAGGGAACTATAGGTCGTGTTTTGGTGAAAAGAAATTTATACTACTTATTTTTTTATTATTAACTACGAGTCAATGCGACTTGACGAAAGAGGGTTTAAACCCTCTTTCGTTTTTTAGGTGAAATCGAACATCAGTTCGCAAAAGTGAGACACTCAAACCATCATCGGATTCTGTCAGAGCAGTAGAGAACCCTCATAACTTGTGGATGGTCAGCTACATAGAACCATGAGTTCAGACTACACGATGTGGTGTAGCACATCCGTTGCTTTGCACAACGATAAGAAAATCACCAAAAGTCAGAATAATGAAAATCATTAAAATGAATAGGAGAACTATTAAATTCAGTTCCGATTTATTTAGAGAGGAATGTGTCTATTGATCAAATAAGACCGATACGTGTGAGTTCATGCAGGGCCATTTTTACCTGGTTAAGGTACACCGTGGTTTTCATTCTGCTTATACTGATTGCGTATAGTTCGGTTCTGGCTCAACGCTCTGCCCAGGAGGAAGGAGGACGTCCGTTGAAACCCCAAATCAGTCGATTCGGTTTGGGCCAATCATGGTACGTTGGATTATCTGTTGGATCTTCAATTTATTATGGCGATTTGACTCAGTCAAACCCTCGATTAAATCTAAATGGGGCTCAACCTCAAATAGGTTTCAGCTACGGCTAAAGAATAGGTCGTACGCCCTTTAGTATAGAGTTTACACAGAATACACTCATCATCTCTGGCAAAGAATCGTGATTGATTCGAAGATTACCTCTAGGCGTTAAAATTGGTTGAGACTTAAGTCCTCCGTTCTCCCATTTATTCAGCCGACATGTGGTCAAAAGTTTACACAAGATTGGTGAACTCGACCACAAGTCGGTCTGGTGCTAGACCTTTAATTTGAAAATTAATTAATTAAGTGACATGAAAAAGAATAATGGACTTTTGTTAAGATTTGTTGTGCTGATTGGTTGTTTGTTGGCTATGTTTAATAGTGCTCTAGCACAGGGATGTAGTAATACCCTTTCGACCATAAATCCAGATGTATGTGATACGTATACCTCCCCCAGTGGACTGGTTTGGACAACCAGTGGAATACGCAACGACACCATTACCAATGCAGCAGGGTGCGACAGTGTAATAACGGTTAATCTAACGATTCGCAACCGCAGCTTTTCGACCATAAATCCAGATGTATGTGATACGTATACCTCCCCCAGTGGACTGGTTTGGACAACCAGTGGAATACGCAACGACACCATTACCAATGCAGCAGGGTGCGACAGTGTGATAACCGTTAATCTAACAATAGGTTATACCATAGATGAATCTTTAGTGTTGAGAGTGGACTCAAATGTGAAATGCTATGGTGGCAGTGATGGAGGTTTAACTGCCGTTATGAGGGATGAATTATCGACCATTATATTTAATGAAGGATTCGAAAATTGCAATATTGACTCAATAACACAGTCAACAACTAACATCTCAGGAGCACCTGGGTGGTCTTATGTCAATGTAACAGGGCCTGGTCGACTTCAAATACAGTCCAGAGCTTCCTATGTTCAATCGGGTAATCGGAGTTTCACATTAGATTCTAGAATAAGCGCTTCAGTCGCTCTTAATTATTTAATTAAGCAAGAAGATTTATCGGCTACGTTACTCAAAGATTCCATCAAACTGGCATTTTGGTTAAGAAATCAATCGGACGAAAAGCACAGCAATGATCGGGTCTGGATTCGAGGCAGCAGTACAGATTTATGGATCGAGGCTTATAATTGGTCTCTTCAACGGGGTAATATTTGGGTCCAAACTACATTAGATGTTTCTCAGATTTTGGAAGCCAATAACCAAGCACCAAGTTCCTCATTCCAAATTCGCTTCGGTCAAATGGACAACTACAATGCCCCTACGGATGGCTTATCTATTGATAATGTGATTTTATCAATTGCACCCCCTGAAATTACGAACCTTTCTTCGTATTCGTTTGCGTGGTCAAACAACATGAATAGCAGCGTCATATCAGGGATAAAACATGGTTCTTATTATGTTGATGTTACAAATCCACATGGATGTGAGTATAGCGACACAATGAGTATTACCGAACCAACCGAACTTAGGACCAATATTTCAGAAACGGCCTATGATTCATATATTTCTCCTAGTGGTCGTTATACCTGGACAATTACAGGAGATTACCTGGACACGATCTCAAGTATAGGTCCAAACCAATGTGATTCCATTCTTGAGATTGACTTGGAAATTATTAATATTATTTACGTTGACTCAGATCGAACATCTTCAGGAAATGGGAATTCCTGGAATACCTCGTTTAGGACTCTGGACGACGCAATTTTGAACGCAAATGCCAGCCCAAACACGGTTAAGATATTTGTCAAAAAAGGCATCTACTATCCCGGTGGAAATAACAATCATTCCAACCGAGACACTTCCTTTGTATTGGTAAACCCAACAACCCATCTACTTGGAGGGTTTAGTGGAGTGGAAACAGATGAGGATCAAAGAAATATAACTGCGAATCCTGCCATTCTATGTGGTGATATTGGCAAACAAGGAGATAGTACGGATAACAGCTATCACGTTTTAATCGTTCTAGACAGGCGAACCACAAATACGGGAGTTTCGATAGAAGACAACTTCATTATTGATGGATTAACGATACAAAATGGGAACGCCAACGGTAGTAGCAATCACAACTATTATGGCAAGACAATTTATCAAACAGAAGGTGCTGGGATTGTTGTACGAGGGAGTGGGATATCCAATCAGGAAATAAGTCCAACGATTGCCAATTGCCATATTGAGAATAATCATGGATATTATGGAAGTATCTTTATTTACGCTCCTCAAGGTGCGTCTTATACCTCATTCCAAAACTGTACGTTTAAAGGAAATGCCACAAACTATGGTACGATATATAACGACGGATCACTTGGGATAGTTTCTCCAGGTATTGACCAATGTGCATTTGACAATAACCAATCGTCTACTTCTGGTGGGGCAATTTACAACTACTCATATTCTGGTGAAAGTTCTCCTACAATTTCCAATTGTGTTTTCCATATGAACAGTGCCTCAAGCAGTGGGGGAGCGATCTACAATAATGGCTATTTAGGCACAAGCACGCCCATTTTGTTCAACAACACATTTGTGGACAACAGTGCCGGATCCTCCGGCGGAGCCATTTATAACTTTGGAAGTAATGGAACGTGTAATCCGACGATTTTCAACTCTATTTTCTATGGGAACAACATTGCCAGTGACACCAATCACAAATTCTCAGAATTTTACAATTACCAATCCTTCCCAACAATTTCGTATAGCTCGATGCAACTCGCGTCTAGTTCCTATACTACGAGTACGTTGAATCATTTAGGTGGAGGTACCAACAACTACCATCAAAATGATCCAAAATTCATGTCTGTCTCTGACCCAGATGGTGCAGACAATGTTTGGCGAACAGCGGACGATGGCCTTCAATTATCTGGGTCGAGTGTATTAATGAATGCAGGAACTAATACGGGTGCCAGCGCTACAGACATCCTTGGAAGTAGTATACTCGGAATCCGGGATATGGGCGCCTACGAATACATTGCTTGTGGTTTAAATGTACAACTTGCCACCGACGTAGCAACGCATACAGCTAGTCAGGCTATAAACGATGGTGACTGGACGTGTTACTGCAACGCAAACAACGAGTTGCTTCTGGCCATTGATACCAATGGAACAGGTGCAGTTATTATGCCGAGTCAGGTAAAACTATACATCGGCAATCCATCGACCTTAAGTTATAACACTTCAGGTGGAATGATTACCAACACCAATGGCGGTGTTGTATTGGAGCGAAGATGGGATGTCGATCCGACTACCCAGCCTTCATCTGAGGTAGGCGTACGATATTTCTATACCAACGACGACTACAACGACATTGTAACGGCTATGGCAGGCCTGAGCAGTCCTACCACAGTATCTTCGCCAAGTCAGCTGCAGTTCTTCAAGGTAAAAGGAGGTTCTACTGCAAACTTCCCCAATCCACATGATACTGGGGTTTATGGTATTATTTTAAGCAATGGAACCACCGCCGATACCAATGTATGGGTAGCAGGTGTACACGGTGTGCAGGATCACAGTGCAGAATACCTGGTCTCAAGTTTCTCCGGCGGAGGAGGAGGTGGTGGAGGTGGATCTGCACCACTACCTGTTGAGTTGATTCAGTTTAACGCAAACGCACAAACGGGCCATACGGCTCAATTGGATTGGACAACAGCCACAGAACTCAATAACGACTATTTTGTGATTGAAAGGAGCTACAATGCAAGAGAATTTGAACCAGTGGACCGGATTGATGGAGCAGGTAACAGCCAGCACAGTTTAAAATATGGATATTTGGACAACACGATTGCTAAAAATCAGAACACGGTATTCTATCGATTGAAGCAAGTGGATTTTGATGGTACAGAGGCCTATAGCCCAATTAGAAAGATCGACTTCAATGTTGATTTGTCATTAGGCATAACGGTTATCTATCCGAATCCAACGAGTGATCAGGTGAACCTACAGTTTGATCAACGGGATGACGCAGAGAGTCATCAGATCAGGGTAATGGACAATATCGGTAAGGTATTGATGGAGATTACCTCAGAAGACCTGCATGTAAGAATAGATTTAAGCAACCAGCCTACTGGTTTATACTTTATCACTATAGATACAGGAGAGACCTTTAAAGTAATTAGGAAATAGATTTTTAGATTCCTAGATGTTTAGACAAAACGGGCGGCCTAACGGATCGCCCATTTTTTTTTGACTTAAAGCCAGCACATCAACATTTCTAAAACGTTACCTCAATACGTAGTCCCTTGACAATTCATTCTATAGGCAAAATATGCAGTTTGTCGTGATCTGGGTAGTCAAGTTTTCTAAACTTTAAATACTCTTTTGCTTCTTCAAAGGTGCTAAACCGTTTTAAGTATATGAGCCAAATGCTGTAATCTTCAACCCACAACAAATCAGCACTTTCATATATATCTGGAGATGATTCTTTAAATTTTTTTAAGTAGTGTAATGCAGAATCATACTTCTGTACCTTTAACCTTAATATATAGTATCCCAATTTTAACTCTTTCCTTTCATTCAGTTGAGTCAGTGAATCCAAACCTTCTTTCTTCTTTGTTATTGCCATACGGTTATTTAATGAGTCATTAACAAACTTCAGAAATAATAGGCTGTCAGTATTGACTTCAGCCCTATAAATAGAATCATTATTCACATGTAATTTGACCGTTATTGAGAAGAAATGTGTGTTGCTTAGAGTGAAATTATTATTAATTCCGTTGTGATAATATGAATATGAGGTTTTAATCCGTTCTGACAGCACTATATCCAGTTTGCCATATGTGCTGTTTTTCAATAGCTGACCAAAGCCAATACCAAATCGTTTATGGACCAAATTTGCTCCTATATCTATATTGTTATCCGTTACTGAATAAACTCTATGGCCCAGGTATGGCACAATTTTAAAATTCCCACTCTTTAAAGTATGGTCGTATTCTACATTAGAAAAAATAAACAGTTGTTGTTTAGCTAAATCTCTATTTAAGGAAACAAATTTGCCTGAGGAGCCCAATTTTAAATTTTTAAAGTTCAATTCAAAGCCACATCCAACGTAGCCTTGATTTTTTGGCAGCTGATAAACAAACTTGCTTACCGCTGGATCAATCATTTTGTCTAACTCAGAAATGCCATATACACTCTTATGTTGAATACCTAACTCCAAACCGAGCAACAAATAACTTTCAGGTTTCAGTTTGACTTTGTACCCGTAAGTAGCACCAAAACTTGAATGCTCGAAAAATGAATAGTTTTGATTGGTTAAGATAAAACCCACTCCTACTTTTCCCTCGTTCAACGAACTTCCGATACTCATGCTTAAAAATTTTGGGGCCCCTGATATACCATACCATTGGTTTAAATAGGAGATTTCTGCTTTCTGAGAAAATGCTTGTACTGCAGGGTTTGAAATCGTTTTAATACTCTCATGGGGTAGTCTTAGTGGAGTTTGGGCGTGGGTACAGAATGGTGAAAGAAGTAGGCTGAATATGGATATGTAGAGACGTGTTGTCATAGTTGATTATCTTGTCAGTTCAACAAACTGTTTTGAAATCCGTAGTTTTTCATCCGACCAATCCTCTAGAATAATTAAATATGTACCAGATGGTACCGGTTCATGATCTGAATTTAGGCCATTCCAGTTTCTTTCAGACGAGCTTGTTCGGTAAATCTCATTGCCGCGCAAAGTGAAAACAATATATCGATCGAACCTGTCAAAACCGGGAATAATCAATTCATCATTAATGCCATCATTATTTGGGCTAAAAAACCGAGGGATTGTTAGTTCATCTTGCACTCTAGCTGGTTCAATTCTAAATTCAAAAGTATCTATTGAAGGGCATCCGTCCATGTTATATGCCCTCAGTTGAACCAAGTGGTTACCGGTATCCTTTTCAGAAATAATGTACCTTGTTTCGGTCCAGCCGCTATCCATTTCGTAAATCCAATTTATGTTTACGGTGTTCGAAGAGAATGTTGCAAACAACGTTATCTCATATCCAGATGTATCAAAAGGGTGAGTTTCTTCAAAATTTGTGATAATTTTTGGGTTAGGTAATGGTTGTTTGTACATATGAATTGTGGAATCCGATAGGCAGCCATTTTTGCTAAACAAGAATAGAACTTCTTGTGAAATACCTGGATTTAGTGTTCTGTACGTCCGGCTGGTGTCTGTCGAACCGTTTATTTCAACCCAATCATATTCGTCAATTTTAAAACTAGAAAAAAGGTGGGTGTCAAGTGGGACAGTTAAAAGGATATTTTGAACCTTTTGACATAAAATTTCGCTTGTGATTTTCGGAATACTAGGAGGCTCCAGAACGTGTACTGTATCCACCATAGTGTCCGAACATCCTACTAGGTGCCTATAGGAGATAATATATAACCCGGTGTTAGAAAAAACCTGATGGGTTGGCTGAGATCCAATTAGTACTTCATTTAATAGGTTACCTGCTCCTGTTTCAATCGTAACCATTGAAGCTTTATTTGCCGAAGGAAGGGTGAGAGAATCATGTAAACAAATTCGATCAACAATCGAAGGATGAGTCACTGAATCAAACGAGTAAACGGTCAACTTTCTACTCACGGTATTGTGGCAGTTTGAATCTGAAACAAATAAAGAAACCATATAGTCAGCAGCCTTTGAAAATGTAGTATCCCACACATTTTTAGAACTGACCACTGTAGAATTTAGCTGCCAACGATGTTCAAAACTTGTACCTATTGACTTTAGAACAAAGTGGTTATTAAGTATGCATTGAGATTCCGAGTCGATCTCCATATTAACCTTGGGTAAAGTAAGGTTTTTAATTAATAAGGTATCTCGAGTCAAGCACGAGTTTGAATCCACAACTTCTAGCCAAACCAATTGAGCACTTGTGTCGACTTTCATAACTCTTTTTACAGTGGAGTCCATCCATAAGTATGAGGCAAAACTACCTGGATCGAGTATGAGCTCTTCATTAATACACCTTTCCTTATCTACACCCAAAAAATGGGTTAAGGGAGAAAACAACGTAATATCAAAAATCACTTCTTGCTCGCATCCGTTAACATCTTGCACCTTAAGTGTATTGCTCTTTGAGCTTGTATAAAAAGCCTTATTCCGGTTCGTATCCGTACCGTTCCATAAATACTGTGAAAATAAACCGGGATTCAACACAATAGAATCTTGGCAACTCGAAGTATCTGACGGGATCAACACGGTAGTTGGTTGGTTCAATTTTATATGTATGGTATCCGATATAAAACAAGAGTTAAGGTCCTTGGCAATGACCCAATACCAACCTGATTTATTAACTAATAAAGAATCGGACTCGCCTAAGTCATTCCAAACATGGCTTATTAAATCAGTGGCGTCAACCCCAATCATGAATTCCGGTGTACACACCGATGTGTCAGCTCCTAAGTTTATTGGCTTCTTATCATAGGTTGAGATCCGTATTGAATCCCTAGCAGTGCACCCATTAAACCCTTCAACCTCAACGCTATATAAGCCATTTGATGTTACTTTTATTCGTTTAGATGTAGAGCCAGTACTCCAGACATATCCGTTAAACTTTCCTGGATACAAGGTCATGTCCACTTCACAAAATGTGTCGTTTAAACCTAAATCAGGGTTTGGTTTAGATTTTAAAATGATCAAGGCAGAATCTGTAAACCTACAATTTTGCTTAGTTCGAGCCTGCAGCCAATAAACACCTGAACGAATGACGACTAATGAGTCACCAACACTCCCATTAGACCATAGTAAATTAGAAACAGATGGATTTGGTTTTAATACAAAAGAATCACCGCAATAACTGGTGTCTGGCGATAATGCAAAAATGGGTAGATCCCAAAACGTTACTAAAATAGAATCTATGTCAACACAACCGTTGTTGTCTTCTACTTTTACATAAAACAAACCAGAAGTGTCTACTAATATTTCTGACTTAGTTGAACCTGTAGACCAAAGATAGTCCTTGAAATTACCGGGGTTTAAGCTAAGCTTAGTTTTGCAGAGGCCAGTATCTCTTCCCAAATCAGGTTTCGTCACTTTATGAAAAACAAGACGAACACTATCCGTATTGCTACAGCCAAATGTGTCTTTAACTTCAACCCAATAAGATCCACTTTGTTTAGCAACCAATGAAGTGCTTGTGGCTCCAGTATTCCATGCATAAGACGTAAATCTTCCAGCACTTAAGGTAATGCTATCGCCACACAGTGAAGTGTCTTTGCCCAAGTCAGGCTTGGGTAGATTCCGAATAATTAAAGTGTCTTTATATGTACTATCGCTGGCATATAATGTAAGTTGTAAGGTGTCTCGTTTTGTAATAGAAAAGGAGAAAGTAGAATCTATTGCTTGAAATGAATCGATCATAAAAATAGATCCGTCTGACAGGGATATCATCCGAAAACTATCCAGGGAAGTGCCAATCTTGGTTTTAACATTGATAACCAAATCTGTATTTACACATAAATTTGACTTAACTGAAATACCCTGAGCGCTTGTAGTAAGGCTTGATATTAAAATACCAAAGAGAATGTAAATTCTCAATAAACCAGGATTTGGATCCATTTTATGATTAGTTAAAACATAAACCTAATTTAAATTGGAGTCCACCATACTTAACTGCTGGGTTTACATTTAAATATGTTGGCGGCGTGTTAGGCCTCGATTCCGGTGTGGCTATATCTTCGCTTGCGTTAAGATTTAGCGCTATTTCTTCATCGTTTTGGGTGAATGTCATATCAAAACTATGTCCAAAACTGAAATTATATCCAACATTGAATTTTAACAAAAGGCTGTGACTCAGTTTGTAATAGTAAGAAACCTTTAAACCCGCAGTAAGTGAGTTTAACGTGAGACTTAAATCTGAATTGGGATAAATCCGACCCTCCTCAGTTTGCACAAATGCTCCCGCAAAATTATATCCCTCTATGAGTTCTGCTTTCCCCAGGTCAATTGTTCCTACACCATACCCAAATTCACCCTCAATTCCAAGCAGCATCTTGGATGAAGAAAAGATACTTACTCCCCCAAAAGGCTGAATATTTATAAAAGTAATTGTAGAAGATTTTCTTATGCTTTTTGACAAATCAACTGTGGCACCATAATATAGTTTTGTGGAAAAAGACCGTATAGTTCCAATTCCAATCAGTGGAGTTAAACCATTCTGAACAAATGAGCTTAACGGTATAGATATTCGATCCTGCTCGTTTGGATACGTACGATAGTCAGACAGATCAAAATTATCAAAACCTGAATATTGAAAAGAAGTTAATCCCGTATGGACAAAGTAAAAGGGCGGCATAAATTTTAAAACAGGTGCTATAAGAGGAGGAGGTGGTGGTGGAGGAGGAGGTGGAGGAGGTGGAGGTGGAGGTGGAGGTGGTGGAGGTGGTGGTGGTGTTTCATTCCCACGATCACTTGTGTCCTTTACCGTCGTATCTCCTGGTTCAGGAATAATGACCAATACAAGATCTGTAGTGTCTGGTTTGATCTCCTTCGTAGTTGTATCCACGTCTTCGACGATTGGTTTAGGTTTTATTGGTATAGGTTTTACCACTTTATTTAAGGTGAAAAGACCAAATCTTCCAGTAAAACTTCCAGATAAATTTTGGCCAGTTTGGGTCAGATAGACATTGTAATTAGTTAAGCTTGGCAAAATCGAATTAGGGTCCGAAATGGAAAAACTTATGAGTCCAATATCCCCGTTATCATTGGTGCCCTGCAATGTTTGTATAGCTTTCTCCCCAATCAGAGTCGAATTGCCGCCCTTAACAAGTTTATAAATGATTTTACACTCCACATTGTGATCGTTTTCAGTTAGTTTGAGCTCGCAACTATAAACGTTTTGACCAACCGTTAAATTACCGGAATAGTTTGTTTGGCCAAAAGCCGATGATGAATACATCGTGAATGCAAATACGAATAAAATATGAAGTGTTTTCATTGTATCATTATTTAGGGGTTTTTGATTTTATCAAGAAGGTCCAACAAATACTCGGCTTTAATGCCAAAATTTGCAATGCTATTGGGGCCACTACCCAGACCACCATAATAGGCATAATTGACTGCGACCAGATTTCCAGAAAGGTCGAATACGGGAGAACCGCTGGCTCCTGGAGCCGTGCTCATGCTATATTGTATTTGGTATTTTTCAGGTATGCTATTGATCTTCCCATCTTGAACCTTCGCTTCAATTATTTTGTTAAAGTTCTTGTCCTTCAGATTAAGGTCAGTGGAGTAAGGATAACCGATCACCACTAATTTTTCACCGACTACATGATCACTATTTTTCTTTATATTCTTTTCACCCACAAAGGTTAATTTGGAGCCGGAAGGAAGATCCTTTTGTTTTATCTGCATAACAGCTAAGTCTACTTTTGGGTCATCAGAATAGGTCAAGACATGCCCTTTATACATGTCATCATAATCATTTAATTGCTTCCCATTCATTCCAACAGCCAAGAATTGGCTGGATTGCCCGAGTTCAATGTCAACCAAATTTGCGTATTGATCTTTCGCTTTTGACAAGGCTTCATTAACCATCTGCATAACATTGGTGTTCTTGTAATAGTTTTCAACTGTTTTTTCTTCATATGTCTTATAAGGAAATAATAGATGTTTCACAGAAACGACGAGGCCCTCATCATTCATAATAAACCCTGTACCCGAAGAAACAAAAGGTTCAAGAAGATTCTCTATTCCTATTCGCTCTCTTTGTGCATGGCTAACAAATCTGACCTGACTTGGGTTGTTGTGATCTCTACCTATCCAGTATACGATAGAAGACTCTGATTTTTTATCGGTTTTGAGACTAACTGTAATGAAATACTCATGTTGAATCCAAACGACACTAGAGCCATATTTGTCATTTACGTCTTGCACGCTTAGTTGACATCCAAATAATTGACATCTAAAAATGAACAGCCCTGCGCTTACCAAAACCGCCAAACCTAATATGGCATAAGTTTTCATTTTAGAATTGCTCTTTTCTTTTATTGCGGTCGAAGGCTTCTTATTTTTACTCCCTTTATTACCTTCCTTCTTTATCGCCACTTCCTCTATCTTATTCCAATCCAGATTTGCCAACTTGGCAAAAACAATGGAGTCTTCTCTGTTTACTTTTACACGTTGGTTCGATAAGGAGGTTCCGTTTCGGGTTGTCCCATTTTTGCTCATATCCGTTAAGAAATAGGTCCCATCTTTCATAACTTCTATCAAAGCGTGTGAACTGCTAATACGATTACTGTTATCTTGGAGTACTATAGTATTGGTATCGGCACGTCCTATAGTATACGTTGCGTGAACATTCTCATTTTGCTTGATTAATGCATCTATTCTAGACCAATCCAAAGAGATGGAATTTGCAAAGCTTATGCCCATACTTCTATTTACGGAAATATCAGTTCTAGGCTCAATAGCCTTTCCATCTACATAGGTCGAATTGGTGCTTCCTTTGTCGCGAATAAACATCGTGCCATCCTCTCTTACAATCAGTTCTGCATGTTGGCTACTAACTAAGCCACGTGAATCGTTGATTACGAGGTCATTTGTGCTCGATCTTCCAATACTAATTACTTGCATATACGTCTTTTTACTTTCTTTATTTACTGTTAATCTCTTCTGGAGTATCCACCTTGTCCAAAATACTTTGATCAATCTGTTTTACTGATTTATGATCCTTTTTGGTGTCTTTTTCATTCGGAGGGTGTGAATCGTCTTTTTTAGGATTCTGAACCGGTGTTGAGTCGGGACGATCTATGCCGGAATCTTCAATATTTACCCCCTCTTTATTT
>CAYZWM010000035.1:0-3627 GCA_964482155.1 uncultured Chitinophagaceae bacterium
GTTGGCTACAATTTGGTATAAAACGGTTTACCTGGTTCAATATAAACAAATTGACTTCGTTGACTTTTCTATAAACGTTCTATTTGCCTCAATTAGCGTTTATTGGCCCGTTAACTCTCCATTCCACCAAATTCAAAAGAACTCCCATTAAAGTTGTACATTAAGTTTTGTCGTACAGCAAACTCGATGTGAGCACCAACCATGAACCTAATAACCAACTGATTATGGCAATAAGTGACCGATTCCGTCTTCATCGCATGGGTATATTCACCCTTACACTAATCGTAGTTTCCCTTCTATCAACGTCTGTGTTTTGTCAAAATATTGAACTCTTAAAAGACATTAATACCATTGAAAACCCTAATTTTGGTTCGGATCCCGATCAATTTGTAGCGGTTGGAAACGGCGTTTTCTTCGTCGCATTCCAGGAAGAATCAGGCCGTGAACTCTGGACAAGCGATGGCACCGCCAAGGGTACCGTTTTAGTTAAAGATATTACCCCTGGGACTGAAAATTCGATGATCTATAACCTCATCAATCACAACGGAACTGTATTTTTCACAGTCATAATCGATACAATCGGTGTCGAACTTTGGAAAAGCGACGGAACAGAAAATGGTACCGTCCTGGTCAAAACCATTCCAGACGTTAAAAACCAACGTCCGCCACATGATTTTATCACCATGAACGGTATTCTCTACTTTGTTGCAAAAGACAACACAAACGGTGAAGAAATATGGAGATCAGATGGATCCGTTTCCGGTACATATTCGTTGGACTTGTTTCCTGGATATGCAGGATCTAACCCTCAGTCTTTGGTGGTGATGAATGATTTTTTATTCTTCTCTGCGAGAGACACCTTATACAAAAACTATTTTTGGAAATCGGAAGGAACCTTCTCCAGTACGGTAAAAATTTCGAATTCGTATATGGATAGCCTTGGCGACATTTGGGTTTATAACCTAACCGTTGTTCAAGACCAACTCTTTTTTTCTGGCCTTACGGACAGTTTGGGACTTCGTGTTTGGAAAAGCGATGGAACGGAAAACGGGACAATTCCTATTCCAACTACCCCAGACTCAACCTCTTTTCGCGACACCCCTTCGTGGTTTACACCGGTCGGAAATGACGTCTATTTTGTAGGTTCTGATAACACCTACGGTTCTGAACTATGGAAAATAAACGGCAGTACGAATAAGGCAACTCTGGTCAAGGACCTCTTAAAAGGGTCATTGGGGTTTAGGCCATATAATTTGTTGGGTTATCGTGATTCCGTCTACTTTAGAGGGTATTCTTCCAGCAATATTTGGAGATCTGATGGTACCCAAGACGGAACATTGACTGTTATAAGACACCAACTCGGACAAGAACCGATGATTGTATTTCGGGATAAAATATATTTTATAGCCAGAGATAAATTCGGTAATGAGGGGAACGATTTATGGGAATCCGATGGCACTCGAAGTGGAACCCATATTGTTCGGGACATCTTTCCTGGAAGAAAAGGAACAAACGTCCAACATCTTACCGTAGCAGATTCAGTTTTCTTTTTTAGTGCATATGATCCCATATACGGTCAGGAACTTTGGATAAGTGACGGAACAGAATCCGGGACTAAACTGGTCAAAAACATAAATTCCCACCCAGGTGGATCGAATCCCAATTACCTGGTTACCATTGACAGTACACTCTATTTTGCGGCAGATGATGGTGTTTCTGGTTCTGAATTATGGAAAAGCAACGGTTCAGAAACGACAACCCATTTGGTTAAAGACCTCACACCCAGTGAATTTGAGAGTAGCTCTCCGGTATATTTAACGGCCATGGATGGCCTTCTTTATTTTGGGGCAAGCTCATCTTACCAAACCGAAGTATGGCGATCGGATGGAACAGAATCGGGTACCGAGGTGGTTAAACGTATAGGATACGACCATACGTCATTCAGTGGTTTTGCATCGACTGACTATACCTTTTTTTTTAAATGGACTGGTCTTAGTCAAGGCACATCCCTATGGGGAAGTCGAGGCTCTGAGTCAACCACACATAAACTTCCAAATTTTCCGGGTCTGATACACATAGACCTTGATAATTTCTGGGGATTTAAGGGACTGTCTTATTTTGTTCTCCAGGGATCGTTATGGTCATCAGATGGTTCTGGTCGGGAAACGAAATCCATAAAATTTTGTGATGGTGGCTGTTTGAAGGACGTAAGAAACCTATGTGCTTCCGGTAACTCCTTACTATTTACCGCGTTAAGAGAAAAAAACAATCTGGGTACTGAACTCTGGAAAATTGATAGTAAAACCTCAGCCCCCGTTCTGGTTAAAGACATTAGGCCCGGTTCGTCAAGCTCTAGTATTGAACAGCTTACCCCATTTAGGTCTTCTTCACTTTTTGTCGCAAACAGTAAAGGGGAAGGTCCTGAATTGTGGATTACCAATGGGACATCACACGGGACATTAAAAATTAAAAACTTCCATTTCACCGATATAAACCGAATTACGGCAGGGTCTAAAATGGCTTACTTCCTTACCAACAATTTATTTAGCACGAGTAATCTATGGAAAACGGATGGGACACAAGAAGGTACCACATTCGTAAAGTCATTTTTTATCGATTTTCCACACTCCAAAATAACATCTATGATCTGTGTCGACGATATCCTATTCTTTACCCTATTTACCCAGGAATTTGGTTCAGAGTTATGGCGATCTGACGGGACTCCATTAGGAACACAATTGGTTGAAGATTTAATGCCTGGAGAGGCTTCATCTAACCCGAACCATCTTACCGCTGGCCATCATGTTTTGTATTTTACGGCAGATCATCCAACGTTTGGAAACGAGGTTTTTTATGTTCGAACGGAACCTGATATTCACGTTAATAACGAATCTTTAAAAGCTCTTATGGGTCCAAATCCAACCGCAGGAAATGTATCAATTCACTTACCCATTGATCATTTAGACGAACTTACCGTGTATGTCTATGATTGTTTAGGCCGCAAAGTCCATCAAAGTCAATCGGCAAGCAATCCCATCCTACTTGATCTAGGTCATCTGGCCTCAGGTACGTATGTGATTAGAATGAGTAACGGTTTTACAAATAAGTTCATAAAGTATTAAAGCTCATAAAATCAACCCTACGTACTCCACCGTGCGTCTTTGCTCTTTTCAATAAGCTGTTTTAACACATCGAGGTCTACATCAGACAGTTTGTTGATGTATAAACAGCCTTTTCCCCATTTGCACTTCCCTAGTTTCTCGAGTAGTTCTTCTTCCTGGCTAATATCGAAGGTTAAATACACCGTCATCTTCGTTTTTCTTGCCGCAAAACCCAGATGGAACCATTCAAATTCTTCTTTGCTGCCTTTTCGGTTGTACGTGTATTTACCAAAACCAATCATGGAATTGTCACCCCAAATTTTGGGTTCAACTCCGGTTATTTTAGTCATTATGGATACCAGCGTTTTACTGTCTTCTCGCTTAGATTCGTTTTCTATACTCTCTATAAATTCGGATACGCTTTTGTTCGTTTCCTGTGTTAATAAACCTGCCATGATGATTGCGTTTTATTGGATCAGTGAAATTAATGAAAAAGAGACACATAGTTTGAAATGGGGATTCGAAC
>CAYZWM010000035.1:3638-13194 GCA_964482155.1 uncultured Chitinophagaceae bacterium
AAATTTTGTGAATTGGGTCAACACCTCCCAAAATCCAACTAGTCAAACCTTAGTAATTTGTTCTTTATCCGCCAATCTGTGCCGCCAATATTAGGTTTTGTGGCGGGTTTCGGTGTAGACTTACTCTTCAATCTTCTTGCATTAGCAAGAGGCAAGTGTAACAATTAACATTAAACAAATGACTACAGCACAAACACCTGGGTTGTACACCGCAACCCCTATTAACAATTATGACACGACAACCGCTCGCCCAGCAGTGTGTAATTTCAATGGAGAGATGTATGTATTTTGGCATACAGCAACTCCCGGTGAGGAACAAATTTTTATGAGTAAATCGAATTCTGATCACCTTTCCTGGCCGAACGGGAATGCAATCGTTCAGAAAAATGCACTTTCTGCTCCTGCAGTAACTGTGTTTAAAGGAAGCATCCATTTATTTTGGATTGCAAAGTCCGACGTTTTCCCAGAAACCAATTCTGTTTGGTCAATAAACAGCAACAATGGGACGAACTGGTCTGCTCCGGAAGAGTTTTCGGCCATTCACTACTGTTTGCCTAATCAACCACCTGCTGTATGTACATGGCATATACAAGGCAAGGACTATCTGGTATTGGCAACGGTTGATAAATTCAGTCGGTCCGGTATTAGTTTCAGTCCTGATGGAAAATTCCCAGGCAGCGCCACAGAGTCTGGTCATACAAATGTCGCCCCTTGTGTGTATGTATTTCAAGATGAATTAATTCAACTTACGGTTGATTTGGGATCTACCAATAACATCACCTACCGCAAATGGACGGCGACTAATGTAAACCCAACTCAACCAGAGCACATCAACGACAAAGACAGCACCATCGCTTCACCAGCGGCCATGGCCTGGAGTCCACATCGTATGTTGATTACCTGGAGAGCGCATGACGACTCAGGTTCCATTTTCCAAACCGTCGGTCCGTCATTTCCAATTCCAAACGGCGGCGCAGTTGGTATTCAAACGGGAATAGCCCAGTCGAAATACGCCCCGGCTTTATGTAACTTAAGTGACACGAACACCTACCTCTTTTATACGGGTAAAGACGATAACAAAATTTACTTTATACAGCACTTTGATGAATAGTTATCAGTTAGATTAACGAACATAAAGGCCTCTATGTAATGTAGAGGCCTTTTTTTTGTCGAAGAATTTTAACAGAAGGTTTTAACCACAACCAGGGTCTCACAAGTGTTCAACAAATACTGGACATAGTGATTATTCTATATAGCTAAAGAGTTAGATATAATCCGAAGTAGCCTTGTAATAGTCCGTTAAACTGATAACTAAGGTCTTCATTTAGCTGGCTTGTTCCTGATACCTTATCGCCAACCTGGAGATTCGTTAAATCTTTAGTCCAGGTTTGTATCAAACCAACAGAAACCCCAATACGTCTTTTTTCTGATATTTTGATATCAGAACCCAAACCAACAAAACCAGCGGGAACACCCGAATTTATGCCAGCACCTAGTTGAAAAAATGGATGAAATGCTTCAGGAAGCCCCTTAGCACGTATGTAAAAGTCGACCATCATTGTTCCATTAAACTTACTTAGATCATTGTATGTCGGATCTGCTACTCGTTCGGTACCCGTGGAGTCTTTTACCGTACCATATATCGGATTGCTAATGAAAGAATAAGCTGCTGTCGTGCTAAGCTTAGGCAATAGATATTCATATTTCCGCAGTTTAATGGAAAGGCCTTGCAACACCGTATCATCTTGGCTAACTATTTCATCGTTTTTAAATTCGTACCTAATTCTTTTTATCTCCAACTTGACTACGGCATAGTTCGTATCATTAAATAGAACCTTGTTAAGCGGTACATACCACCCGTTTGTTACGGCCTGGTTATATACGCGCACCAATTTATTGCAATAATCCCTTAGCTTAGTCAATTTGGTCGTTTGTTGTTTATGCGCAGCTCGAAAAGAGGCAAGAATATCTCTCATGATGTACTTCTTTTCAAACGAAATAGCACAATCACCTTCTTTTTCTGCGATATCATCTATGTCTTTCCCAAGGCCATCTAAATCGGTATCTATTAGACTCATTCGTATTGAGTCCTTGATAATAAGATTAGAGATGGATCTAATGCTCAATTTAGTGGAAGCTTCTGAGAAATAATTGATTCGTAACATTTGGTCAAATATTGTTTTAAAACCTACTTCCTTCGAAATTGCAGTTCGTAGGGACTCAAAGCCTTCTGTCAACCGGTTCGATTGCAGATCACAATTAGCTTTCGCTGAGTTAACATCGAGGTCTTTTAGCATAGTAGTGATTCCCTCAACTCCTTGAAGAAATACCTCATCAAACGGGTCTCGTTTATAGGATACCTCTGCACCAAATGAATATATCAACGGGTTTAGTGGTTCAATAAACAGTCTAACTTCATTGTCTTTGGCAAGGAATAATGAATTTTCGATTAACGTCTTATATGTATAAGACGGAAGATGTTTATAGTCGCAGGTCGCGCTCTCTCCTGGATTTGGTATAAACTTTAGATAAAGATGTTCTCCATTCTTTATTTTTTTACCGTTCCGTTGAATGTCGAAGACGGTTTGCGATAAGACCTGATAAGGAAGGAATATGCAAAACAATATAACAAGTATTTTTTGCGTGATTTTTGAAATTGGATTTGTTGTGTTCATGTTTATCAATTAAAAGTCAATGAATTATTACTTATATGGCTCCGTTTATTTGAATACTCAGACAAAGGTTTCCAACATTTGTGACAGTACACTCAAACAATATGGGTAATCTGTATGAGTAGAAATGGGGAGATTGAATCTAAAGGAAGCAGGTATTCCGAATGGATTTTGCAGTGGTGGTTTCCTAACCAGCCTATTAACTCGCTTAATTAGAATTATGGATTAAATCGAGACTAGACCAAGAGACCTATTCGATACATAAGTATCTGATCATGAATCCTCTTTTCCTGAGCTTGAGTTAATTCATTCATCCAGACATCGTCCGTATAGTTCATATAGTTGTGAACAGGTGCAAAATCACCAGATAGGCAAACGTTGTGAGGCACGGAGTCATCCGGAGTATCATAATTTGGACCAGAGTGGGCCGGAGTGTCGTTCACGTGGTCGCCTATACCATCACATCCACCTTGAAAAGTATGATAAAGGCCTAACCAATGACCAATTTCATGAACCGCGGTCATTCCCAAATTATAGGGTTCTGCGTCTCCCCCAGGTAATGATTCATCAAGAATTACCACACCGTCCATCACAGGGTCACCTGCCAGATCGAATGGGAATGTTGCCCAACCCAATAAACCCGATTGTAAACCACCCGTATAAAAGTTTAGACACTTACGTACATCGTGTGATAATGCAGATTTGGCCTCCCGTTCATTGTAACTTTGATGTCCCATGTAGTACCAGTTGAAACTTTCCACAAACTGAGTTTCATTTTCGTCAAAATAGAACTCAAGTTTTGCATTGGCGAAAGCCTTATTCAGAATTTTAATCTGGTCCTCTCGTTGTTTCAGGGTGATCATACCGTTAGCTCCATAAATAATATGAATGAACCTAACCAAGATTTTTACCGCTGTGATCCGTGTTCTTTTTCGTCTGTTAGATTGAATCTCATGATCTACTCTTAGAATTTCGATAGGGGTGGGATTTTTCGTTGCACACCCTCTTCCATACTTCGCAAATTTCGCTTTGTTTTCGAAATCTTTGCGGTTGATAATAAATGCCATATTATGTTCTTTATGTAAATTTTGAAGAACCAAAATTCCAATAAATAACAGCCTTTGGCATACCAAGAAATGATGATATTATGCCAGTAATTTAAGGGAGTATCTAAATGAGAAATCTCTTTGAATAAGTTGATTCTCAGTTACTAGGCCTTAAGTAGTTTAGTTTCAGAGCTTTGTATACCAAGTGTAAGCTATTCTTGGCACCGAACTTTTCCAATAAGTGTTTTCTATGAGTCTCAACGGTTTTGGGGCTAATAAATAGAATCTCGGCAATTTCTTTAGCCGTATTTCCTTTAAACATGACTTCCAAAACTTCCTGTTCTCTGGCCGTAATGTCAATGTGGTTTTGGCGATACCTTGTAATATTCATCGCCAATTGTGGGGCAATTTCCGGACTAAAATAATCCCCTTCTTCATACATACGTCGTATCGCTTTGGTTATATCAAAGTCCTTTTCACTCTTGAGCATGTATCCATGTACACCAGCCTCTACAACCGGCACAACAACCTCAGGAGATGAGTGCATCGTAAGCATTAAAATCTTTATTGTTGGATAGTTGAGCAAAACCTCTTTGGCTGTATCCAAACCATTCATAATCTCCAAATTATTCTTCCGACCCAGGCTATAATCCATTACAATAATATCGGGTTGGTCATCAACCAATTGGGCTAATAGTTGTTTTCCAGACTGAGCAATGTTAACCACTTCAATGCCCTCTTCATCGTTAAGTACTAAAGACAAACCATCGGATACTACCTTATGATCATCTACCAGATTTACTTTTATCATATTATTCGGTATTTAATATTTTCAACGTGCATGTCATTCCACTTCCTGGTGTGCTTTCAAATTCAACCTTCCCTCCTATTGCCTTTGCTCTAGCCTGAATGTTCCTAAATCCAATCCCTTCCGTATGGTCGATAATAGAATGCGAGAACCCGACACCATCATCGTGATATTCGAATTGAAAAAGGTTTTCTGTATAACGTAATTTGATGTGAATACTGAGGGCATCGGCATACTTCAACGTATTGCTCAACAATTCTTGTGTGATTCGATACAAGTCTCTCTGTATGCTTACGTATTTCTCACCGTCTACTTCCCCGTTATCAAACGTTATTCGAATGGTATTGGTTGTTTCAATCGCATGGATTAACTGAAGTAAGGCTGTTTTGTATCCAAATTTTGCCAAAGATCCTTCGTATAAATCGTGCGAAATCCGTCGGACTTCATCTACCGCTTCATCCAGTAAATTGGTTACCTGACTGTAAGACGTGTTTTGCTGTTCTTTGAGACTTCGCATTTGTTTCTCCAACTGACTATAGTGAAGTTTTGCGGTAAAAAGAATACTGCCTAAACTGTCGTGCAACTCTTGTGCAATCCGAATCCGTTCTTCATCCTGTCCACGTAGTAAGGCATTGACACTCTCCATTTCATGCCTCTGAAGTAATTGATCCACTTCCAGTTGGTGCGCATACTTCTCCTGTTCAGCAGCTATTTTTTTCCTGCGGTATAGCAACACCAGGTCGATAGCTATTCCTATCATTATGACCACCACCAACGTAGAGGCGATAACTAAGAATAATATGTAGTTCTTTTCAAGTTCCATGATAATCCAGTTGTTATTATGATTGACCAAATAATGTAGGCCACATAATTGATATGAAGTATTGACGATGCCAATTCGTTAGAGACCTTTGAGGCCAGTGGCTGAGATCCAATTGAAGCTATCATCAATGGATAGTACAACAAATTGGCGCAAACAAAGGCGGATGTCGTATTAAAAAGGTTGGATTCGTGTTGAATCAACTTCCGTAAAAGTAAATACGACATAAGCGTTAATAGAATACCCGAAATAAGGTAGGTAGAGGTGTTAAATTCACGATAATCTGTCTTCGTAAATATATTTATGACTAAAACAATTATGACGGATATAAAGAAGTAGGAAAGGAATTTTAACCTTTTATTGTCCGTTAACTTTATGTAGATGAACAACGTGAAAAGGTGTTTTATGGGTGTTGTTAGATTATAGGCTAAGTTGTTATCATTGAATCGGTTATTCATCCAATTCGCTGCCAGCTCACCAATTGCAGCAATCCATATTAGAACAATGATCAAACGTACTGGTTGAGACATTCGTTTGAAAACAATCAGCCCCATTACGGCTGCAGCTAGGCAAAATGGAGTTGCGTAACCCAATTTATAGAATAAATCGTGTATCACTGCTTATTACAGTCTGGTGGGCATAAGCGGCCAATATTCAACGCCTTAAACTTAAATTTATAGAAATGATCGATTTCGTCTAAATAATGAAATCCGTTATGATCTTCAATCACCAGAATTGGGGTCTGAACTTCAATATCTACAGGAGATGATGTCGGGTAATCAATTGTTTTCGTATAAGCCCCGTGATAAAAACTTAAATAAATAGTATCTCCAACTATATTACCATTGTGAGCTTCGACTTTGCGCAGTGCTTTGTTGTTTATAAAACAGTATCGAGGATGTTTTAATTCCTTTGCTAAATAAGTATAAAGTACTGGGTGTCGGTCCAAAACATAAACACTATCATGATAACGTGCAGTATCCAGACTTAACTGTTGGGCATCGATTATGTCAAAACCACCCCCTTTTTTCAAGGAGAGGTATTTACCTCCAGCGGTACTTAGTGGTGAACATTCGATCGTATCGTTAGGTTCGACTATCTGAGCGTAGCCAAGCGCATACGAAAAATATCTTTCGTCATTCTCATCACGTACCGTGTAATAAATGGCAATTCCTTCATTCTCGGTTCTATGCAATATTCCCAGGTTTATATATTTTTTCACACTGTCCCATTGTATTTTGAGAGGATAAACTAATGGATTAGGCTGAGGATACGGAGTTGGATCAAACTGTGATTGGTACACCGCATTAAAACTTTCGGTATCGTCTATAAATTTACTATTGCTGACCGGTGCTGAAATGTTGTGTACCAACGAGTTGTAGTAACGCTCTTTCTTAAGAGTACTAATAAAGAACACGACAAGACTTACAAAAGCTAGTACACCAAAAATTGCTAGTCCAAATACGAAACTCTGTTTTCTATTTTTCTTTGTTTTCATTCTCTTGTAATTTATGAGGTATTGATCTATATGTTAAAACACGATTCTATAACAAATTTCATCAAATCTAAATAAATAATAAATAGCTAGTTTTAGGGGTTTTTCAGTCAAACAAAATGTTGATTTCATTGGGTATAAATATATCAAGTTATACCTGCCAATTATTCAAACCCTCATTTACTATTGGTTACAATCAGGTGGACATAGCCTACCAACGTCCAATCCTTTCATCTTAAATATTGCTGGGTATGTTTGATCGTTTAACTGCTCCACACCGTTCTTAATACAGGTAATAATTGGAGTTTGGACATTTAGATTATGTATATCCGCTCTATAGATGGCGCCATTGCTTATTCGAATTTTGTCATTCAAAGCCATCACATTGTCGTCTAATAATGCGGTAATTTCTGTCCCTTCATGATAGTAATATCTCGGATGTTTAGGGAAGGTATTGATCTTTTTAGGATTAATACCCTCAGTTTTGTTCCACACATTATCATAGTAGAGATCTTTCAAGTTGTTCAATTCAGATAAAGTCTCAATATCTATCGTTCCAATAGTCCCAAGACCTTTATACTTTCCGTTTGATAATGTTTCTATTATCACCAATCCAAGAGTATCATATTTCCAAAGACTCATTGCATACGCGAAATATAAATTACCTCCATTGTCCAGGAGAATGTAATGAAATGCAAGGCCTTTATTGGCTTCAGTTAAATAGGCTGACGGCACCGAAGCTAAAAAATCCTCAATGGAAATTTCAATTTCAAAACTGTCTGGATTGGAGTTTAACGGATAATTGTAATAGACATTGAAATTTTGTTCGAAATCCGCTATCACAGTTTCAGGTAATTCTCTACGTTTTCCTTTGGCATCGTGAGTTCTTGCGTCCATTTTGATATTTTTATTATTGATGGTTATAAATTATTACTCAACCATTAGTTGTACTTGTATCTGTAAATACTCGAACCTTTGTGATCGACTTGTTTACCAGGTACTAATTCCACTAATCGAATTATTCTTACCAATTTGTTCAAAGCAAAGGAAAGTGTGATTACCAATTGAAGTAGTGACTCGATTTTGGTATTTCGTCTCCCTAAATTTGGGGATACGATCGAATTATGAAATTCCAGTTCTTCTTAACTAGTCTTGAATATCCGAATGTGTTGATCTGTTTGTCAAAAAATGACTGACGATTTATGATGTTCAAATCAAACTCCATTAGAAATCTGGAATCACGATTCAAAACCCTACTTAACACCTTTACTCTTACCCAGAATCGCTTATGCCAAATACCATTTATAAGGTATGTTTCTGGTGCACGATGATTTTAGATTGCCGAAATCTTAGTACTCAAATAATTTCTAAAAATTGATCCATTATGAAACATAAAAAAGCCGTTGTCAGTCTTCTTGTCCTACTTGCTTTAGCGGGGTTTATTGCATCATCTGTATATACATTTTATGAAGCATTTCATGTTTTACGTGAATCAGGAAAGTTGCCAGAAAATCTGGGGGACATTCTAAACTCATCACTAACCTACGTTACAGCTGCTTTGACAGGTCTTGTTGGTGGAATAGTAGCTGCACGAATGGGGGTTACAGAGTTGGAACCTGAGCCGCATATGCGATCTCGGTTTAGAGGTGTTGGCACCGTCGTTTCAAGAACACAAAATAATAGACAAAGTGAAGTATATGGCATTGCATACACTGTGGCATATATCGTAATTGGGGTAACGTCAATTATTATTTGGATGATTCTTGACAAGCAGGTTCTTCCAAATGTCTCAAATATGGCCATGACGTTTTTGGGAATGTTGATACCCATCGTTTCGGTATTTTTCGGCCCTCAACCGACACAACAACAACAACAACAACCATCTGTATAAATGGCATTTAATAAAAGTCCATTTCAATACATTCGAAATACCACGGTTAATTAACGCCATGTGAAAAACCGGTATGCTGATATTGGATTGATTAGCTATACCCACTATCTCTACCGGCAATACCACACAGCACTAGAAGGCCATTAAGCCATGCCCATGCTAACCAAATCTCTCCATTCTCTTTCAGTTTTCCAAACCAAACCGGAATACACACGTTCAGTAAATGTACAGCGACCAGAATTCTCGTCTCTGACAACCCATCCATTAAAACAACTTTCTCCTGGACAATGACGATTCGTTTCCTCGTTCTTCCATTGGTTATGTGTTTCACTAACTATATTATGCCCTGCCATTCCTGGGTCACTATTCTTCAAATCACCTACGCGAATTTGAATGTTAGATGTAGCTACATTTAGAGATTGAAGTTTCTTTATGAATGGAGGCGTTCTTCTGTGGCTGGGTTGAAAATGCCCTGAAGAATTGTTTAAATATTCAATTTTCCCATTCCTATATTCCAACTTCCCAGCACTGTATATTCGACTTCTTTCTGCTATTTGGGTATGTTTTATAGACGTTTCTGCGTTGCCACGATCGCCTCTACGACAATAGGCACCAGTCCTGTCCTGCCAAATACGTTCCTGTCCAGAGGTAACATAGACGGCATTGTCTCTTTCTCGCCATACAAAAATGTACGAATCCTCAGGCAACTCAATCAATTCGTTGGTAGATAAGTCTATGGCCATGACCCGATCACCCACTCTTGAATTTTTGTACAAACGATATATCTTTTTACCAAGTTCATCAATAATGCGTTGATGGTTGGT
>CAYZWM010000035.1:13234-23318 GCA_964482155.1 uncultured Chitinophagaceae bacterium
TTAAACTGGGATTGCTATCTGGGTTGGTAGGCACGCTGTCTCCCACAGGATTGTCGTAGTGCGGCATAAACTTTTTCGCTTTTGTCCAACTCGGATCGAGCGACTTCAATTCCCTCTCAATGTCTCTAGGCGATTTTTGAGTACCGTCAGCAAATAAGAGTGGTTGTACCGGATTGTTGTTATGATAGCTATATGGATTGGTAAATTCCTCGTTGATATGTCCACCTAAGAAACGTCCAATTTCAGCATCGTACAACGCATTTTCCATGGAGTACATGTTCAGTTCCGTGTTGTACTCCGCACCTGAAAACAAATAGTCCAAATTGTTGACGCCTTCTTGTCTGAATCGTTGACCGTAAGCCAGATAATCCATTGTAATCTGGGTCTGCCGTTGATCGTCAATAATTAACCGGGGAGATCCTTTATGATCAGACAACGGATATTGCCATGCACTGCCATCGCCATAGGCCAGAATACCAGTAAGTCCACGGATGTAGACTCGAGCCTGCTCATTTGTTCCAACCAGTTTCTTTTCAAAAAGTGAACCGGAAGACAGTCCATTTAATCGAACTTTCTTATAGTAGGTCTCAGACGAATCATCGTTGGTAAATCGCTCAAGCGTCGTTTCGTCATCCGCACCAAAATCATAAACCAGTTTGTTGCCTGTGGCACTGGACTCTTGCATTGCCTCTGGTAACTGGGAAACGGCATTGTAATCGATGTTGTGCACATTTCGAACAGGCACCTGTGTGGCCAACCCATTGGCATTATATACGTTTGGTGATGTATCGAATGATCCGGTGATGCTGATGTCGTCGACCAATAAATATGGCCCTGACGAACCGTTGGCACCTTGTTTATAATTTCTAAGTTCAAAATTGATGAAGCTGATTGGTTGATCATTGCTCGAATTTAAAAGCTGGCTTAGATCAACATTAAACGATACCTCAGTCCAATCTGTGGCAGCTGCAATGGATTGAACATTTACCTCGGCAACTTTTCCCTGTGCGCTGTAAAGGACGGCGTACCAACCCGCCAATCCTTCGGCTGTATCAAAGCCGTTCTCGGTTTTTATCCAACAACTCATTGCATACGTTCCATGAGCATCCAAAAAGTTTTCATATAACAAATGGCAGTAGTGTGTTAGGCTGCCTCCTGCTACTTTCAAACAGTTACCCGTTCCTCCATGACCACCTGAGGTCTGAATACCTGTGGCCGAAGGGCCATTGTTGCTTCCACCCCACCGCCAGTCTCCATAATGATCACTGCCGGATGTAGCGTCGTTAAAATTCATGCTCACATTTGCCTGGTTGCTGTACTTGTCGAGCTGATTATTGACTCGCTTTCCAGCCGTTTTTTTGTACGCAAATGTCTGGGTATTTACTCCGCGTTTGGCGGAAATCACATTACCATTCGCATCGTACGAACCCGGTGTTGACGAACTCCAAAAATCACCTAACGAGTTGACATCTTGGGTAAGCCTACGCTTGGTATCGTATTGATACGTATTGGTATACCCCGCTGGTTTGCTCTCAACCGACCATACGTCTTCTGCATCAGAATACGTATACTCACCTGCCCCAATACTTCCATCATAGTACTTGTTGTCGTTCGGGCTTGACGGCTGGTTATAAAATAAATCCTGCGTAAAAAACGGTTCATCTGATCCTCCACCTTCCGCAGGTATGTTGTCGACAATTTTGGTTACCAGGCCATCGTCGTTGTACGTCATAACACGTTTTACTGCCTTTTTAACACTTGGAATTATACCGTTGTTGACCAATGATTCTTCCAATCGACCGTAAAAATCATACTGGTACTCAGCATACACTTTTTCTGGGTCGCTTGGTGGATTTGATGGATCTATAACGGAACCTTCAGGTACGACCTGACCAATAGAGGCCAGTTTACCCAATCGATTGTAGTAATAGCCTACCGAAAAGTTGTTGACTCCTACCAACAGTGGATATTCAATGGAAGCAACCTGGTTTTGGTTGTTGTACCCATACGTAAATGCAAACGTATCTGTTGGACTGTAGTTGATTATCTTAGAGGTAATTTTTGTCCTATTCCCCTGTGCATCATAATCGTAGATTTCATAATCGGCCTGGTTGTGATTGTTAATCTCCACTTTCCACACCTGGCCCAAAAAGTTTTTGGCATTGGGAGATTCACCGTTCATGTCGTAGGTTGATCTCTTATTCCATGCCCCTATTGCGTAATTTGAGTTTCCACTTTGACTGGAATCCGTTATTGGGAAATCGGCCACGTTAACCTTGGCTTCAAGAGGTGCTCCTACGGTATCCCATTGGTAATCAGGATCCTGGATATACCCAGACTCGATCATACGTCCCAATGCGTCGTACTTGAAGTACAAAATACGCTGTGTTGTCAGTACTGCTGCATCTGCGTCAAGCACAAACCTCAACCGATTTGCATTGTCATAAAGAAACTGGCTAACACCCGTATCGGGTGTTGTCCTCTTTTTCAACATGCCACGAAACGTATATTCCATCGTTTCTACCCAGGCTGATGCATCTGAACCAGCAGGAGGAGCAAAATAATTAGGTTGACGTGTTTCCGTAAGCAAGCCTAATGAGTTGTACGTATAACCCGTTTGTACAGCAGTGGCACTCACCTTACCTTCCATCACTTGCAGCACCTGACCGTTAATGGTGGATATCCTCGTTCTTTCAATGTTGATGTTTACATCGTTCTTGTCAATCAGTTGTACCCACTCCTCTTTCTCTACATAATATTTCGCTGGATTGCCTCCTGTTGGAGCTGTTACGCTTGATGGCGTGGTTGATCCCAGATAGGCAAACGTTTCGGTATAAGGTGTCGCGTCGGCGGCCTTTGCTCTTGGCAAAATCGTACTGGCCATCCTCTGAAGAGGAGACGCCTGATACGTGTTCGTAGTAAACGTCAACTGATCAGCGTTCAAATAGGCGCTTTTGGTTTCATGATCTCCTGCTTCATTGTACAGAAAGCTATCCTGATCTCCTTCCAATAAATCGGGCTGCGTGGTGATGTCGTCTGTTAGACCCGGCGATGTACCTAAAGTCATATCTGCCGACAACGGTTCACGTACATATTCTACCCGTCCGTATTCGTCAAAAAATACGCCGGCAGCCTCTCCTGTATACTTGCCATCAAAAACACCTTCTATATTCTTCCCTTGTAGGCTTACAGCCTGGAAAAAAGAACCAATGCCATTGAAAAAATTCACCTTGAGCTGAGGTTCCTGAAGCAAAATAAGATTGTCAAACGACCCTTTTTGGGTCAAACCAAAGGTCAGCTTCCCATACTTTTCAGGAAGGGGTTCCGGATAGTTGTATTTTAGACAGAAAATCTGAATGCCATCGGCATAGAATAGAATAAAGCCATCTACGATGGCAAAGACCCATTCTTCTCGAAACCCAATTTTATCGTAGGTCGCTTCGGGTGTGAATGTGCCCGCAACCAATTGACCAATTTCCCAGGCCTGGCTTGTCTGATTCCAACGAACAAAGTAGTACCCGTTGCCCATAGACACATCCGTTTTGGGGCTACTATCTCCCTGTTTTACGTCCATTCTGGCCGCAAAATTGGTGTATACGTATTTTCCTAATTCGGCGGTACTCCCAATGCCTGTGGTCACACTTCCTGAAAACTCCAATTCCCCATCTACAATGTTCCAACCGGCATCTGAGAAAGACCAGTCAGAAAGATCACCATCGTGAAAATCGTAGTATTGGCTCACACTGCTGGTTCCAAGCACCAAATTTGAATTGGGGTATTTGGCCTGAAATGAATTTTTATCAAATAGATCCCGTGAATACGTATAAGACTTTATGTTGTTTACTCGTTCTTCTGGACCAATGGAAGCAACCGGTTGATTAAATCCATTGTGAATTGTGCGTACTGCCTGACCATTATTGTCGACTAAGGCCGTAGTTTTATAATCTACCGGATCGTAAACCATGGCGTTAAATACACAATCGACAGGCGAATAACGCATATTATCAACATAGGTGTTTTTTGTATCGTTCTTATTGAACCCCTGTATTTTGAAAAGTATCTCTTCTGTGGAGGGCAAACCACCGGCTGTTCTGGCTACCGATAGATCAATCAGTTGTTGGTAGTAATCCCATTTGCCAACGGAGGTTGCAATGTCAACCACGAGTGTAGCTGCAGTAATCGGGGAATTGTCCAATTTTTTGAAAAACGTTATTTCGAATGCAGCTTCTTTGCCTGGTGAGGTCACAAATCCATTTTCAAGCTTTGCCCAAAAACCAAACACGAAGTTGCGGTTTTGATCGGTGGGTGTAAATTCTTGAAAAGGGCCGACAACTGATCCTGACCCGGGTTTCATTTCCAAACACTGTGTGCCTGTATAGTAATCCGTATCAATAATATTACTCTCCAGGTTGCCGATGTTATAGGACCATCCGTTTAGACGTTCGTAGGGTTCAAACCCAAGGTAACTCAATTCCTGAGTATCCAGACCCACGTTTTTTGCTTCAACTACCTGAACGATTTCATCTTTGTCGAGGATGGAAGATTGAGGGTGACCGTCAACATCTTTGGATGCTATAGTCCATCCCTTAGAGCTAACCTCAGTGACCGTACCTGTTTCTAACCAGTCGACCCCAGGCGCCGGATCGGAGTTTTTCCAACTGGTGAATGTGGTCGGATTAGCTACTTGTGCAACATAGTATCGATCCGGTGCCCATTTCCCTGTCCCAGGTGTACCCTCGCTCCAGGTAGTGATGCTCCAACTATATACTTCGGTTGTACCGGCAGCTACATCTTTAGCTGACTTTTTTACTTCTACAATCGGCATTAACAAATTGGTAAGCCGGGTTGGATCATACTTCTGCCACCAATACGTAAATTGCTCAATATACTCCTGCTCTTTCCCTGCAGAATCATAGCTTATCAATGAAGTTTCTACGATCAGGCCGGTCTCAGCACTATACAACTGTACTGTAACGGCTCGTACTTTATCCAGCGTGTTTTCAAATTTTAGAATCCGATGGTAATACCCTGGAGCCAATTGGCCAATTAGTGATTGGAAGACCCAAACGTAATTAACCGTTGCTCCGTTTTCCGTTCCAGAGGGGTCTCCAACTGCTTTGGTAAATGTCTTTTGGCTATACTCCAACCCCAATACCTGGCTATAGAAATCTGTTGAATTCGTTTTGGTTGCATCTATTGGATATGGTGACGCGGGAGATTCACTGCTGGTCAAACCATTAAAGAAATAACTTTCCGTATACCCATTGCCAGCTGTCGCTAAGGTCATAGCCGCTGGAATTACAGTGGTCTTATTAAACTGTATGTGCATACCATTTGCGTTTGCTGTAGCCGTTGTGGCATCATAGAGATACCCCGTTAAGGTGGAGTCAAACCCAGTGTTAAGCGTAATACTTTCGGTTGCATACAACGTCTGTTTACCTGAAACAAGTTCATTGATAACGGTGTGTAATTTGAAGGTAGAACTAGCGTCGTACGAACCTGTATAACCTACAAAGGCGTTTATCCCAACCAGACTACTACCCAGCGAAGCGGCATAAATCTGCTCACCGGTAAGCTCTACTGCTGCCGTGTTTACGACATCTCCACTTCTTAAATTAAACACCTTGGTGTTCCCTCCCGTTTGGTAGGTAATAAAATCTGAACCAATGAGTTGCACGGACGGTAAATCCACTGCCGTAAGGCTATCTGGAATCGTAAACACATCGCTCCAACCTCCATCCGGCATTTGATACCAAACTTTATTTGCCAGAATAACGTAGTTGCTCGATGTCTGTAATGTACGCGGTGCGGCCATGGCCAGGGTACCACTATTGTCCGTAATCTTCATTCCTGCAGGTACATTCCATTGATGGTTGTTTGGATTAAACTCAACCATATCGTACACGTAAGATATGGTTCCGCCGTCATCAATTTTTATTCGGCGTAATATCTTATCCCAACTTACCATGGTTGCTTCTACATCTGTTTGATTTGGATAATTAATGGTCGATAAGTCCTTAGAATCCCAATCGTTGCCTTTGTACCGATGCGCAGTCTGCCCAACAACCACCATATTTTCACTGACTATGGGTACTGGAGCATCACTTAATGATGGGTATCCGTTTGACCCCCAATCGGTACTCGTAATCGTGGCAAAATCCCTTTTCCATACATCGGCAGACAAGGAGACTGTTGTTGTGCCCCCTGTACCTGTTCTGCTTGCCTGAACTATGACAAACGTATCTCCAGGAAACAACTGAAGTGAATCAGCCTTACTCAAACTGGAGCTTCTTGTTATGGAATTATTTTGCCAGATTCCAGTTATGTACCGTTCATAGAGGAATATGTTCAATTTGCTGTCTGTGGGATGAGCCGCGGCAAACAAATAGTTATCTTTTGCGGTTAAGGCATAAATTGCTCCTGTGCCCCCATTCAAAGTCACCTCAGATTCTGCTGACCATGCCAAACCATCGCATTGATACCGATTGAACTTACCCGTAGTAAATCCGAGTAAACCCACAAAATTGTCTCCAGCGGCAATGCACACTTTCTCGCTGCCATAACCTGGACTAAAATACGTTAAGTGAGTCCCCGTTTCGTCTGGTTGAATCCAATCCTCTGCCTTTGCAGCGGATTGATACCAGGTATATAATCGGTCTCCATTATACAAGGCAAATAACCGAGACGAAGTAACAATTTGCAAAGCAGCATAAGCCGCTGAATCCGTTACAGGAATACCACTATACTCTTTTTGTAACCACCTACCAACCCAGACAAAAGACTGTACCGTAACCTCGTTGTTACTTCCCAACCAGGTACAAAGTGCATAGTTATTATCGAAATAAAACCTTGGACTGTCAAACGTTACCCCAGTAAGAACCGGTTTAATCACTTGCAAATCCCGGCTTGAATAGTTCGCTTCTATCGAAGAATATGCATAAACCACTGTGCCACCGAGGGGTAAGGTAGCTTGTTTTAGTGCACCAAACAGGGCTTTTGTCGTACTGTCATAAACCTTGGTGGCGCTTACACCATCCGCGACCGCCTGTCCTCCATACGTAAAATCCATGGTGGGTCTGTTTTTACCATTTGGGTAGACTGCTTTGACACTGGTCAACAGAGGTTTTGCCATATTGTCTATTCCCATAGGTGTATAGGTTAATTCATTGGTAACCAGCGTGTCTCCGTTTTTAGCCTTCACAATAACTTTAGAGATCAACTTCGTATTGTATCGATCCTGATAAGCGTTTGGTGGTGGTTGGCTGGTATGTGGAACTTGATATTCGCCGACGGATTTACCCGTATACTCAAACTCCAGCATTTCGCCAATTGGACTTTTTATTTTATCGAGGTACAACGCCTGCGTATACTCTTTACCACTGGAGCTTCCTACATTGTGCTCAATCGTATTGTAATAATATGTGGTTGTATCGCCAAAACGGTTCGATATGGTATTCAATTTCCATTCAATGCCACGGTGCACCTGATTAGAGATTACGTCTGACGAACCGTACCAATTGTCCCAAACCACTTCTAATCCGACGGTATTTCGATTGCTTTCTTCATCACCAAAAACATACGTATCACCGTTCTCCATTACGACCACCCATTTTTCCTGTGGTGGATAGAACGTAATTTGCCAGAACTTAAAATTTTTGGGCGAAAAAGATAACCCGCCATCCAGTGTGGTACCGGAACAGACCAACTCTGTAATGGATGCCTTTCCAACTAAATAGTAGATATCGTTACTCCAGTTTCCGGTGTTCCTTGAATTTGCTAGAATGGTTTCAACACCTAAATCCCAGCCGAGTCCAAGGACGCCAGTTGGTGCATCTAAATTCCAGGTTCTGGCATTATCCCATGCATTGCTGCTGTAGTATATATCAAAATCAAGGTCCAACCCGTTTCTCCCGTTTCGATGGGCAATAGAAAATGGTGTATTTACCTCCCCATTGTATGGGTTTACGGATTGTTTATAATCGTATGAATGTATCATTTCTTTTCAGTTTTAATTTATCTTCATTTTTGTCATCGAGCTGTACCCCTGACGACCAGATCTTGTAAACATCCGCGCCATTCGACCAGTAATAGAATTTGCTTGTCCTGATGATCGGCTAACATATGTGCTTGAGGATGATCCGCTTCTAAAACTTGCACCACTGCGGGTAAAACCTGTCCCAGAGGAAGATGCTCCACGTGGGCCTCTGAATCTCAATCCACCTCTTGCTCCTCCTGAACTACCGGAAGGATTTAAAGGTTGCAGTTCTATTGCAGTGCCGCTTTCGCCGGCTCCACCGCCGCCTCCGCCGCCTCCGCCTCCACCGCCTCCGCCTCCACCGCCTCCGCCTCCGCCTCCACCGCCTCCGCCGCCGCCGCCTCCGCCGCCACCACCGCCGCCGCCGCCAAATAGGCGACTAATTCCGCCTCCAACTGAACTAAAGAATCCACCTGCAGCAGCAGGACCGCCTCCCAACCACGACAAACCTCCTAGAATTGCTCCGCCAACAACTAGAATAACGCCTCCAGCAATAAGTCCATCTTTAAGGCCTGAGAGACCAAGAGGGTCTACATAAACCGTCGGATTTCCTGTCACGTAAGCATATGAGTTGAAGGTTTGAGGAGCTGTTGGTGACCCCAACAAAACGTCTTTTTGCAAAAACTGCATTAGATTTGTGGAATACGAACGAGCCCGCATAAATAAAACATCGTTTCCATCATTCATTACGCCATACCCACCTGAAAATAAAAAGGAAGTTTCTTGTGTTCCTTTAGACTGATTAAGTTTTCCAAAATCATCATAGACAAACTTGTTTGTAATCTGTCCATTCTCATCACTAAGTGCTATGATATTCCCTAAATGATCGGAATGATAAACATAGAGGTCACCGTCTGCAGTCTCTTGACTGACCAACTGATTTCCATATACATATCGAGTTTGGATTGTTTGGGCTGAATCTAACTCTTCCAGCAACCTGTCTATACTGCGATCAAACCAATGTACAGTTTGCTGGCCGTTGGTTAAAGCAGCATAACCCATTCCACCCTCCATAAGTTCTATCGACTCTCGTGCTACCGTTGTTCTGGAAAAGTCCGGCCGATTTATTAATGGTGAGTTGTAATCATTAATGTCGTAGAGGTAATTATGTTCAGTTCCATCCAGTGTGCTCTGAATTCGTAAACTATCCACGTCATACTTAAAACTGCCTGTCCCTATATTTATTAAGCGATTGTACGAATCGTATACCCCTGTTTGAACCGTGCCGTTGGGTATGGTTGTTAAATTACCATTATCGTCATAAGTGAGGTCTGTTCCGTTGAATGACGTGACCTGGCTGGCATCATTGTAAACCAAATCGAGTGATGAATCTGGAAGGGCTGGTGCGAGTGGATAAATAGCATCATTGGCTATTGGATTACCCAACGCGTCCAACGTAAGATGTTGGCTGCCAATGATATATTCGCCTGCTTTAATTTCTAGTGATGTAAGCCTATTGGCCGCATCAAATTGATAGTCAGATCGAGTATTGTTGGCATTTTGAATACGTTTTAAGAAACCGGTATCATAATATTCGTACGATGTTTCTTTGGCCGCCCAATCTGTTACCGTATCGAGCCTTAAAAGATTATCATAGGTATAACCCACGGTTTTGCCATCCGAGTATGACAGCGTTTGAACCAAGTCCATCGGCGTATAGGCATAACCAATTCCCTGATTAGCCGCATTGGTTCGACTCAGCATTCGTCCCCAGTTATCAAACGTATTTTCAATGGATACCACGTCGTCTTGTTTGATTGTCAAGCGGTTACCTAATCCGTCTAAGGTATATGACATACTACCTTCATTTCCAGGCAATTGAGTGTCTTTGAAGCGACCCACCTGATCAAAACCGTAGGTCATTTTTTGATTCAACGCTGCATTGGAATAGGAATTTAACTCACCCCATGTATTGTAGGTCCGTTTGGTCTCCTTGCCCAATGGATCAGTTACATTGAGGAGCTGACCACTTCCATTGTAATCGTAATGGGTAAGCGCGTCATCTGTTTCTGAAGGCCGGGCACGCGCTCGGCCGGGAGTTCGACGCCG
>CAYZWM010000036.1:0-23223 GCA_964482155.1 uncultured Chitinophagaceae bacterium
TCTAATCGTGTCTTGTTCCCTTTTTAAAAAGAAGAACAAAAATCAGGAAGTATCTGAAATTACTGTAGATGCACCGGTAGCCGAAGAAGAGCCCAAACAGGTGATGTCGATTGAAATTGCCGAGGCCTCGGAAAACCAGGTTATGATGGCCTACCACGAAGTTTGCGATGTCTTTTTAGCCGCTTTGCAATCGGGTTCTTCGGAAAACATCGAAGCACTGTTTCCAGATGCTGCCTTAGCAAAACTTCTGTCTCCCGCAGAAACTTCTGGATTAACGGATGCTGAAATCAAGGATAAAATGATTAACGGTTTGGTGACTCGATTCAAAGAAAACCTGAATAAATTGAAAGCCGCTGCCAACGAGAATAACGTAGATTTATCAGCACTCACCATTCGCAATTGTCTGTATTTTGATAGTGGTGATCCTGAAACAGTTCCTCGGGTATTGTCTGTAGAATTTGGAAGTGAGACTAAACTTTATAAGGTGCCTATCACGGTTTTAGACTACAACAAAAAAACGTATGTGTTTGAAATTCTAAAGACAACGGGCATATTTGACGAATAGGCCTATTTCATCAGGCTTTTTATTTTATCAAAGATTTCATTGTTCTCATAGACGCCTTGAAACTCTTCCGCTCCAGGACCAAATGCAAAAACGGGTATTAAGGCTGCCGTATGCCCTCCGGTGTTAAATGAGGGTTCTATCGTATTGTAGCGTTGCCGGGTCAGTCCGCTTTGGGTAACATAACTTGCCCCACCAAGCGACAAGCCTCCGGTTTCATGATCAGACGTCACAATAACCAGGGTATTTTTATCCTTCTCAGCGAAGTCCAAAATAGCCCCAATGGTCTGATCAAAATCTTTTAATTCAGAAACTACGTAGTCATAATCGTTATCGTGGCCACCCCAGTCAATTTGCGACCCCTCAACCATTAAGAAATATCGTTCATCGTTAAAATACTCAAGCGCTTTGAGAGAAGCCCTGGTTAAAAAATCGCCTCTTTGTTCGCTCATTTTAGGCATACCATCAGCCGACAGAAGGTATCCATATTTTTTCTCGCTCGAAACTTCCTGACTTGCGTTAAGGGTACAACACTCGGAAGAATCAATCACCCAATTGTACAGGTTTGCTTCCCTATCGAGCTCGCTAAAAAACTTGCTTCCACCTCCTGCAAAAAAATCAACATCAGACTTGAGTAATTGATCAGCAATATCATATTGATTGCTGCGATGTCTGGTATGGGCAAAAAAGGATGCTGGAGTAGCATGGGTAATCGAAGAGGTCGCAATCATTCCAATTTTATACTTTCTTTGGGTAAATAATTCGACCAAATTAGTAACCGGAAGCGAATCCATTCCCATGCCAACCGAGTTGTTGTAGGTTTTTACACCACACGCAAAAGCCGTGGCTCCGGCCGCTGAATCAGTTATTTTGTCACTTCCAGACGGGGTGTTTATAAACCCTATATGTTTAAATCTTTTGAAATTATTGGTATTGTCCTTTTGCATGAACAAGGTAGATATCTGGGTCAGTCCCATACCATCTCCAATAAGTAAAATGATGTTCTTAGGTTTTTTGGGTGAATTTCCGACAATCGATTTTGAAGATCCACAAGACAAATAACTTATGGTAAAAACCAATACCGCACTTAAAATAGAAACGTTTCGTAACATAAGGTTCAAATGAAAAGCAAAACTCTTCATTTTTTGCTAAATCCGATACTCTGTTAAGAAATTTATGATTTCTTAAAGACCAACATCCCTGCTGGAATGATCAACAACAGTGATAACCAACCTAAACCAGCGGTTTGTTTGTTCGTGTTTTTCCTGTTTGGCTTGTCCAATTCGTGAATTTCTGATTTTAATGTGCCCAACTTCCGTCTTTTTTTCTTCTCTCGTCGCTCTTTATTCCGTTTAATCACTTCGCTTGTTCGTTTCGGTTTTTTTCTCTCGCAGGTCGCTGAAATTGTCGCTTCTTCAATAACCAGCACGCTGCTTCTACTTACCTCTTTATACACAGCTGTATCTACCGGTGAAGGTTCCTCCATTTCGGTGGTATCGAACGATACGTCAGCATTGGAATCAATGGGCAGCTTAATTTTTATTGGCTTAAACTCCTCATAATCACCAATATAACCGAGGTTGTCCGAAGACGCCCAATTAAAACGAAGTCCATCAGATGCGTGACTTGCATTGGCTATTTTTTTTGTTTGTGCAAATCCATCCATACTAAACAAGAAGAACACGGTAAGACTGGTGTATTTAAGTAGGTTCATACTATGGGTTTATTTCTGTTCAACGCAGAACACCAAGGAAAGTTACACCCATAACCTATTTTATTTTACCTACTTACCTCCTAGTTTTGATCCTGTGAACGGAAACTCATATTACGCCCAACAAATGAATCGATTCCAGCGATTCGGGTTACTGTCTATCATGGTATTTTGTTCGGGTTTTATCCTATGTTTCCCCACCAATTGTCAAATTCTACCAGACGTTCCCAACGTTCTGGGTGGTTTACTTTCGCCGGTTATTGCATTCTTTGGACACGCTGTTTTTGGTTTCGAAGATTTCTCAACCGAAATTTTATCGGATTCCAAAGCGATGTATGCCCTCACGGCATTTTTGCTATTCTTTAGCACTTTGGTTGCTTTGATTCTGTCGATATTAAAACCAGAGATACCACTCCATAAAATTCAGTATTGGTTTGTTGTTTTAATCCGTTATTACCTGGCATATCAGTTATTAAATTACGGGTTTAATAAGGTTTTTAAGTGGCAGTTTTTCATGCCGGAACCCAATACTGTTTATACGCCAATTGGGCAAGTAACACCTGGTCTTCTGTATTGGTCTACGGTTGGAAGTTCATATGCTTTTACAGTTTTTGCTGGTGTTCTTGAGGTTTTATGCGCTGTTCTTTTACTTTTTAGAAAAACATTTCGCGCAGGGGCGCTGCTTGGATTGGTCATTATGGCCAATGTGGTGGCTATAAATTTTGGATTTAATATCAGTGTCAAGTTGTTTTCGACCTTTCTTATGGCGTTGTCCTTGTTGATTTTATGGCCAGATCTAAGCCGTTTTAAGGCCATTTTATTTGAATCCAGTGAAGGCCCGTCAAAACGTTGGAGGCCGATATTTGACAAGAACAGAACCCTATATCGAATGACGAAAATTAGTATCCTTTTGCTGTTGGTCTTTGATGCACTTTTTATTTATGCTAAAACGGGCAACTGGAATGATGACACTACGGATAGAACACCTTTGCATGGAGCGTATGACGTCCTGGATAATACGTCTGATTGGAAACAGGTTTTCTTTCATCGCAAGGGCTATTTTATTGTCAAGGATGCAGAAGATCACTTTATCGATTTTGACATCCAATTTGATACCAGCCAAAAAAGATTTTTGATCGAACGCGGTTCACTGACCTATACGTTCGCCTACGAAATGGATGCAAATGACCTGCTAATTCTTCATGACCTTATGACTGGACGTAAGATAAAGAATAGAAAATTACCGTATCGAAATTTGCCCCTATTTAAGGATAATTTCGATTGGTGGATCGATTGAACTACGAGTCAAATAGTCCTGTAGGTTTCCCATTTAGGCTAACCACATTCTTCTCTTTCCAGTACGCGTGAACACCTTCCTGCCCTTTCTTGTTTGCCCAGGCGTCCAATTGTTTCCGTTCTTCCTTAAACTCCATAACCGGCACGCCAAACCCGCATGAAGTCATCACCATTTCAATTTTGAGTTCAATCACTTGCCGTGCACTTATGGCGTCTTCAAACAGACCGATATAAGACTCCCATTTTGCATCTCTGTGATGAATGGCTGTTGCCTGACCATAAATTCGCAAAATCATGGGAGGTCCTTCAAACGCATTCATCATTATGGTCATTCGTTTATCTTCCAGTAAATGGGCCGCCGTTTCATTCCCACTACCCGTCAGATTTAGCCATACAATCGTTTGGTCATCAACAATTCGGAATGAATCTGAGCCCTTAGGAGACAAGTTAATAAACCCATCAGCAGGTGCCGTAGCGACAAAAAACACCTTTTGTTTAGCGATGAATTCTTTGTGGAATGGTTCGATTTTTTCGGATTTCTTACCCATGTTTTCGTAGTTTAAGAAGTAATAAAAAAGCCGGCTGTATGACAACCGGCTTCAAACCTAGTGATTTCTTACGAGGGTTATTGACTCACGACAAAACGTTTTGTGTGTATGGCTCCATTTTGACTCATAACAGAGCCAATGTAAATTCCATTTTCAAGTTGACTAATATCGATTGTAGAATGGATTGAGTCTTCATCAAGGTGTAATACTTCTTTTCCTGTTAAGTCCAGTATAGATATTGCCGTGATTTCAAGACCATCTTTAGTTTCCAAATAAATAGAACCTGATGCAGGGTTCGGATATATCGTCAATTCCGTATTACCCACTTCGGTTATTCCTGCGGTTCCAGTGACTGTAATCTCTGCCGAAGACGAATAGATGTCATCGTTCCATGCCATGTTCGACCCAACTGCAGCACCTATTTTCATCGTCGTACTGCTTCCAGTCATTTCTGCATCTGTAATAAGGTCGACTCGCTTCATACCGACAACAATCGTTTTCGCTCCAGGATTTACAGTAATATCCAGATTGTTAGAAGACAAGCTCGTAAAGTTACCTGATCCGATACCTGATGCGTTGGCCACGCCGATGGTTCCTGTATAATTTGAAGGACTAGACCCAGTAACCCAGGCTGTCACTAATTTGTGAAAGGCATTCTTGTTGTCCGATCCCCAAAAATTAAAGGTCGAGCCTCCACCCGGAATATTGACCATAATGTTGATGCCTATGGCAGCTTCCTGTGTCGCATTAATCTCGTTGGTTGTAAATCTGAACCATAAGGAATCGGCTGATTCATCATGATAAAACTCGAGTTTAGTTCCATCCAAAAGAGTTGAATTGCTCCCATCGCCTACGGCATCTGTAGCAACTTCTGTCCAGGTTTGTGCGTTAAGTATGGCTGAAAAAGCCAATACGATTGCAAGAGTAAATTTTAATCGTTTCATATTAATGTATTGTAATTGTAATACATCAGAGATGATTGCGCCTATAATTCAGTTGTTCGGCCAGAAAAAAGTTGGTCGATTATGACCAAACATTGATGAAACGGTTTAAAATATGGGCTATTGGCTAACTTCTACGACAACGTTAACCGTCTCCGTAGCGACCAAAACTCCGTTACTATAAAATTTACAGGTGACTACCGCACTTGCGGATTCAGCTTTTGCACAGTTAAATTGAATGATTAAGGGCGTGTCAGGTATGGTATCGCCAAATGTAGTGGTGCTCTTTCCAGGCATCCCAAAAAAAGCATCAATAGAGCTATGACTACTTTCTACAGAAGCAGAGTCCACATCTGGGATAAATTCTTCAACATCGTCATACCCTTCTGGGGATATATCAATTTCTGCTATAACCTGGGGACAAGGCGTGGTGCCTACCTTGTGCGTAACTTTAGCATCCGATTGATCTAAGTAATCCTGAGGTTGTATTTCCGTTCCATCATCATATATTGAAGGTTCTTGAACACAATTCGTTAACCCAATAGTGAGAATGGTAAACATCAACACGCGGTATATTTTTTTCATAACGTTATTTTAAGAGTACCATTTTAGAATTGACGTGTTCCCACATCATTAACGAACGGGATTACTGATTAACAGTAACTTTTAACCCAACCGATTCTGTTGCAACTGGCATACCGTTATTAAAAAAACTAAACGTGATTTGACTATTTACCGATTCGGCCTTAGCGCAATTAAACTCTACGGTAAACGGGTCAAAACCCTGAAGAGTGTCATCAACCGATGCATTCAATACACCCCATGTGTTAAAATAACCGTTTATCGAGCTATGCGTATTTTGGACGGATACCGAGTCTGTATCTGGAATTGAATTGTCTTTATCGTTAATGCCGCCATAAGCGATTTCAATCATACCCATCAATTGAGGACATGAAGTATCACCTACTTTGTGGTTAACCGCAAGATCAGTAACAAATAAATAAGTTTGTGGTTGGTCATTTCCACCTCCACCACCGCCAATGATAACATCTGATTCTTGGGTACAATTCATAAGGCCAAAGGCAAACACAGATAACAGGATAACCGAATTTCGCAACTTCATAATAGGTTCTTTAAGGATAAGCATATTACAAAGAATAGACGAGAATTGCAAAAAATCACCTCACCAACCCAGTGACAACAAGGGATTCTACCTTAAAGGTCTCTTTGTCAGCAACAAAATCGGGCTCGTCCATTAGGGTGTAAGTCGGTTGATCAAAGCCATTCGATTCCAATAAATCGATTACCTCATCCGGATGGTACATGTCAAAACCGTATTGTACAAACGCATAATGCTGCATAAGTTCTTTTGGACGTATTCCAATAACCAATTTCCCGCCGGTTTTTAATACACGTGTAAATTCTTTTAATATGGCAGTTTGATCATCCCAGAAGTATAGGGTATTAACAGTGAAGATAGCGTCTATTGAATCTGCAGACAATGGAAGATCATTGGCGTTGGTACAGTAAAATTGAGCCTGTCCATTTTCTACCAGGTCCTTGTTGTTGGCACTGGCCTCCTCGACCATTAAGGAAGAGAAGTCGCAGCCTACGTAGCTTAAGTTTGATGCTTTGGCCATGAGTTCGGGAATAAACTTCCCATTGCCCATGCCTATTTCCAAAACCGTATTACCGGCTTTAAGATCGAGTTGATTGATTGTATTCCTGTTGAGAAGCTCATTGCCTTTGTTCATGAACTCGGCTACTTGTAAACCAATTTCTCCACTTGGTTTTCTAAGTTGAGCTGCCAAGCCCCTTTTTTCTTCGTCTGTCATGTATCCTTTTTCTTCTTTTTGCTTGATTTCGCCAACGGATTGAATTGCAAACACAAATCCACCCAATGCTCGAGGTCGTCTTGTTGGTCAATTCCTTCGGGCGAGATAAAGACGTAGCCTGTCATTGGTCTACCTGTAAAATCCATTGGCCTACAACCCAAGCGATCCTGATTTTCGTTTTGAAGTTCTTTACCAATTCGAGCCATCAGTTCTTCTTTTACAATACCAACACACATTTTATCGTCGACCATAAAGCACAATCCCCCCATCATCCGTTTTTCCTCATATTGAGCTTTTTGTTCATCAAGTCGTTGTCGAATTCGGTCTGCTAGATGTTCATTATACGCCATATCCCCTTTTTGTCAAAATTAAGCAAGAACGAAGTTTGGAGAAAGCTATTTGAATAAATCGGACTCCTGAACACGAACGGGTATTTCCTTTTTTATGGTTTGTTGGTCGTTGAGAGGAAGCGTATTGAAGCTTTTGCCGTACATAACAAGCGCCTCTCTATCGTGAAGCATGCGGTAAGCCTGCTTTACCGCGTCAAACACATTTACATAAGCATCATAACTTGCACTTTCGTGAGATTTTAGATTAATCCGATACCCACGTGGGTCTTGTTTTAAGGCGGCAAACACTACATCTGCACACTCGTCTTTGGTCACCAAGTGACCATTAACCATTATTTGATCCTGGCTATTTAGCCAAATGTCAAGCTTTTTGTTTGGTTGAGGGTTGGAGACAACATTCTTACGAGGTAAGGTCGCCGTCAGTCCTTCTTCTTTTGGAAACTGAGTAGTCACAAGAAAAAAAATGAGCAGCAAAAAAGCAATGTCTGCCATCGGGCCGGAGGATAATGATTTGACCTTTCTCATAGGATGTGTTTACAATAAAACGAAAGAATTTCGAGGTGGTTTCGTTTCGAGCACCAGGTTTTGACCACCGTCCGCTATAATTTAACGAAAGGACAACATGACTAAAAAAAATATAAAACATTGCGATTCAATGACTTACAAATGACAAGACGGAAAACTCACTTCAAACCCCATCTAAACTGGCATCGTGCCGCCAAAAATCTTAAATTCGTACATATCGTATTACATATTAAAATTTAAAAAATGAAAAGAATTCTCCTTTTGTCGATTGGCGCATTGATGCTCAATCTAACCGCATTCTCTCAATGCTCCGATTTATTTTTCTCGGAATATATTGAAGGCTCGAGTAACAACAAAGCCCTTGAGATTTACAACCCCACGAACTCTTCTGTTGACTTATCAAACTATTCCGTTTTTATGATCAACAATGGAGGTTCGCCTAATAATATTGCATTTCAATTGTATGGAACACTAGATGCTTATAGTGTTTTTGTGATTGGTAATGATGCTGCTGTGGCAGCCATTACAGGTGTTTCTGACACCATTAAATCATACAACAGTGTGGTTCACTTTAATGGAGATGATGCTGTGTGTTTGATCAAAGGCACAGACACTATTGATGTTATTGGACAGCGTTGGAATGATCCGGGTTCGTCCTGGACAGTTGGCTCAGGAGCTACAAGAGACTACACACTGGTAAGAAAATCAACAGTAAAAGGTGGACAACTTAACTGGGCTACGGGTGCTGGCGAATGGGATGTATATGCTCAAAACACATATTCTTATTTAGGTTCACATACCTCAGACTGTTATGTACCTGCAAATGCGGAGGTTAGTTTTACTAAAACCAATGTTAAAGCTGGTGAGACTGATGGGATGATGACAATAAACGTTTCTATTTCAAATCCATCGGCTACCACGGCCACTACAGTTGATGTAGTTGTAAAAGGTGGTGATGCTGCCAATGGCACAGACTATACGTTGACGTCTCCAACTACGGTAACGTTTGCCGCAGGATCAAGTGCGGATGAATCAGTAACTATTACGATTACAGATAATTCTATGTCAGCAGCTGACAAGCAAATCATACTTGCATTAAGAAATGCTTCTGCAGGAACTGATATTGGAAACGATTCAAACATGACGGTAACCATTGAGAATGATGATTATCTCATTTCTACCATCTTAGGTGTTCGTGGCAACACTGCCGATTGGACTCCTGCTCTTAACGGGCAAAAAGTGGAGATTAAAGGAATCGTTTACGGTATTGATTTAGACGGTAACACCGGTTTGTCTTTTACTATAATTGATACAACAGCTGGAATGAACATATTCAATTTTTCTGATGTTTCTGACTATGTGGTTACTGAAGGAGATGAGATTACCGTTAGAGGTGAAATAACTTCCTACAATGGGCTTACTGAAGTCTTTGCTGATAGTATTAAGGTCAACAGTACTGGCAACACGTTAAAGGCGCCAAAGAGCGTTAAAAAGCCTTCTGAAGAAACGGAGTCTGACTTCATTAAGGTAAGAAAGGTTTGGATTGCTGATACAACAACTGTTTGGCCAAATAACGGCAACGTGATGTTGACCAATGGTACAGATTCATTCCAAATTCGAATTGATAGAGATCTAGTCGATATTGTTGGGCAAGCCGTTATTGGTGATACGATGGACATAACCGGACTTGGTGGACAGTTTGACAATTCTGCTTTCCCTCTGGATGCGGGTTATCAAATCTTCCCAAGAAGATTATCTGATATAGCTGTTTGGGACAATTCAAGTGTTCGGGATTTTACATTAATTGCAAATGTTTATCCGAACCCAACCAATGGCTTGATTCACATTTCAGCTTTCCAACCGATCATTCACGTTGAGATTACTGATGCATTGGGTCATGTTGTTTTATCTCAATCTGTTAGTAAGGAATTACAGACTTCTTTAGAGCTGCAAAATGTTTCTGCAGGCGTTTACTTTATTCTGATTCATTCAGAAAATGCGTCAAGTGTGAAACGTTTAGTAGTCGAATAAGGAACCTATTATTACAATCATTGACAAAGGCTTTCTCCATTGGAGAAAGCCTTTTTTATTGCGTGAATTAGTTGAATCAATTTGGATACGCTGAGGAAGGTACTGGAAACGAAACTGTTTCCTCATTCTCTTATTATTCGAATTCGATAGGAACTACTTCTCCAGGTCTGAAAAGTATTTTACGCCTTTTATGTAATGACGGTACACCACACTTAGGTTTAACATGCCATCATGTTCTTTAAACGGCTTCTGCTTAGGCGATTCTCTTCGTTTCTTCCACCAAAAACCAAATCGAAAAAAATACGCCCAATGTGCCTGTATTATGGCAAGAGTATGTCGTGCCTTACCATCAACGATCAACTTCACTCCAGCCACACCATCCAATATCAATCGGATAGTCAGCACTTTTAGCCATTCTCCAAACGGTAAATTTTTAGTGATTAATACCAGATTATTTCTAAAGTTGAGAAAGGTCTTTCGAGGATTTTGAGCCGATAGAGTTCCACCACCCATATGGTACACTTTTGCCTCAGGGCAGACCCATATTTGCTTTCCCGAATTCTGTAACCTCCAACACAAATCAATCTCTTCCATGTGAGCAAAGAAGTCTGCATCGAGTCCATTTAACGATTTGTAGTCCGCTGCCCGTACCAATAATGCCGCTCCAGTTGCCCAAAAAATAGGCCTGCTGGAATCGTATTGGCCGTTATCTGTTTCTAATACGTCTGAAACACGTCCACGACATAAAGGGTATGCATACTTATCGATAAACCCACCAGACGCCCCCGCGTATTCAAACTTCTCCGGATTATAAAAATCCAAAATCTTGGGTTGAACAGCAGCAATTGTTGAATCTGACTTCATCAGGTCCATCATCGGCGTTAGCCAGTTCTTGTCTACGTTCACGTCACTGTTTAACAACACCCAATATTCGGTATCAAGCTGCGCCAGGGCTTTGTTATAACCACCTGCAAAACCATAGTTTTCTTCCAGTCTAATGAGTTTCACCGTTGGGTATTTTTCAGCCACCAATGAAACGCTGTCATCTGACGATGCATTGTCGGCCACCACAACTTCCATATTTGGATAGTCGGTTGCCATAATTTCTGGCAAAAACTTATCTAACAAGTCTCTGGTGTTGTAGTTTAAAATTACGACCGATACCTTCTCTGCATTCATAAGCGGCAAAAGTAATTCGTTTTTATGGTTCTATAAATGCAGCCAAAAGCCTTAATTTTGCAGCAGCATTTTTGATTTAGATTCATGAACTTAGTTATTAAAAACTTACCCGACACAGTTAACGCATATTACCTGGAAATCTTATTTACCAAATACGGTGAAGTGGATTACACTAAAGTGGTATATGACCGGGTGACGGGCGAACATAGAGGAGTTGGTTTTGCCGAAATGCCAAAAGATGACGAGGCTGAAAAGGCCATAGAAGAGCTCAACGGCAAAGAAATCAACGGCAAAATTATTGAAGTTGAAAAAGCTCGACCAAGAAAAGTAAATATTTGGAGCTAGTCCTTTAGCTTCAACAAGGTTACATTTTCAATGTGATGGGTATGCGGAAACATATCTACGGGTTGAATTTTGACTATGTCATAAACTTCTCTCATCAAATCCAGATCTCTGGCTTGCGATGCCGGATTACAACTTACATATACTACTTTAGGCGCACGCAGTTTTAACATCTGCTCAACCACATCTTTGTGCATTCCAGCTCGAGGTGGATCGGTTACAATGATGTCGGGCTTGCCATATTTAGATGTGAATTCGTCATTCAACTCATCTTTCATATCCCCAACAACAAATTGGCAGTTGGATATGCCATTGGCTATTGCATTTTCCTGAGCATCTTCAATTGCCTGAGGAACACTTTCTATGCCGATCACCATTTTTGCCTTTCGCGCCAGGAAAAGGGAGATTGTACCTGTACCGCAATAGAGGTCATAGATATTTTCGGTTCCCGACATATCAGCAAAATCGAGTGCAGTAGCGTATAGTACTTCGGCTTGCGTTGGATTGGTCTGAAAAAACGATTTTGGTCGAATCTTAAAGGAGAGTTCCTCAATTTTTTCGGTCAGAAAAGCTTCCCCATGGAACAGTTTGATATCCAAATCATAGATACTATCATTTACTTTTTCATTAACCGAAAAGAGCAACGACTTAATTTGGTCAAACTCCTGTTTTAATCCATCGAGCATCTCTTGAATCAGTTCAGGCTCATTATTCTTAAAGGTTAACAATACCATCCATTCACCTTTCCGATTATTTCGAAGCATCAAGTTTCGCAACAATCCTTCCTGACTTCGGGCATTATAAAAAGACAGTTCGTGTTTAATAGCGTAGTCATAACACCAATTACGAATTTGGTTCGCAAAATCGTCTTGTAACCAACACTTATCAATATGCACTATTTTATCAAAACGTTGAGGAACATGAAAGCCTAAACCAGGCTGTTCAATAAATTCGTCGCCGGTAATTTGCTCCCTGGTCAGCCATCTACTGTGACTGAAGGTATATTCCATTTTGTTTCTATAGAAACGGGTAAGCTCACTACCCAATGCAGTAGGTACGTTATCGTAATCCAGTTTACCGATTCGGTCAAAAGCATCTCGCACCTGTTGTGTTTTGAAATCGAGCTGGGCCTCATAGGTCATTTGTTGCCATTTACACCCACCACAACTGCCAAAAAAGTCACAAAACGGTTCTATCCGATCTTTCCCACTTTTGTGTAGCGTTGCAATTTCTCCAAGTAAAAACTTGCGTTTCTTACCTATAATTTTGAGGTCACACACGTCGCCCGGTACAGCGTTTTTTACAAACACCACTTTACCTTCCCATCGGGCAATACAATTTCCTTCGGCACCGGCTGCTTCGATTGTGATATTCTCAAGCAGTTTGCCGTATAATTTCTTAAGTTTCAATGAAATAAACGAGTCTTTTTGTAGCGTTTAATTGGCTGATTGAGTTGTTGTACCGTTGTGCACCGCAGCCAACTCATCAAGTAATTTTCCAAAGGCCTCAGCGTCCATATAGCCAGGGTATTGATACATCTGATTTTGTTTTGGCAAATAAAAGAAGGTAGTCGGGTACCCGCTACTTTTCCCTTTGTTCAATGCTCGCAACAAAGAGCGTCCATCGACCAAGGTATCTCCAACAGAATATTTATCTCCCAACTCCGGATTAAATTTAATCGGAATGAAGTCCTTATTAATCCGATCTATAATTGCTTGGTTCTCATAGGTATCTCTGTCCATTTTTTTGCACCAGCCGCACCATGCGGTATAGGTATCAATTAATGCTATTTTCCCTTGATCTTTAGCTTTATAAAACCCTCCGTTCCAGTGTTCCCACACAAGTTCCTGCTCATTTGAGGTGAACGAAAACAATGTTAAACAAACGACAAAAACCGAGGCTAAAATTCCCTTTTTCATTATGCTATTTTATTCTTTACTTAAATAAGTATCAAAAACTGTACCTAATGTCCTACAAAAGTAGTACCAATATTACCCAAATTTGTAATTAAATCCTCATAATTGTACTATTAGAATTGCATGACAAGTGACCGAAAAATCATCTAACAAGCCGGTAAAGTTCCAAATTGACGGAGACATCAAGTCACCGAAAGAGTCGGAATATCTTAAAAATGTTGACAAACAGGATGCTAGGAGGTATAAATCACTGAGCATTCTGTTGGCTGTGTTCACGTTGGGTTGCCTGGGTTTAATGATTTGGCAATATTTTCAAGTAAAACAACTGAACCACGATCTTAATCTTACGCTAAAAAATGGTTCCGCACAAATATTCAATGAACGACTGGACTCGGTAAGCGATCTCAACGACAGTCTGTTTCTTCTGAATGCCAACATTTCCCTGGCCAATGAGATTTTAGTCGAAAATTCAGAACAGTTAGACGGCCTTTTTTTTGAGGTACACCTCAATTTTTCGGGTGATTTCAACCTGGAAGCATACAAAAGTGAGCTCTCCAGACTTGAATCTAAAGAGTTTGACAATCGAGAGAAATTAATACTGGCCCGCTTTCGATCCTTTAAGAAAGCTCTTCTCTTTGAAAATGATCTTAAAAAGATGGGCGTTACAGATGTCTTTTTACTCGGACGGATAGATGGCGAAATTATGACGTTTAAAGAGGCTTTGTCCATTGCCCAGAGTCAAAATAAATAAGTACTTTTACCGTTAGCCTTAATACAGTATACATAGCCGTGCAAACAGGTTCAAACATTCTTTTATCTAAGCTTGATGCTTTTATTCGGAAATATTACAAAAACCAACTTATCCGAGGTGGGTTGTGGTTTATTGCCGGTTCTGTGTCTGCTTTTTTGGCGGCCACTTTGCTGGAGTACTACGGCCACTTCAACACGAACGTAAGGACGGTCCTATTCCTATCTTTTGCTTTATTCAGTCTATACATTTTAGGACGATACGTAGTCATTCCGATATTAAAACTGTACAAATTAGGGCAACGTCTCGATCACAATCAGGCAGCACTTATTGTGGGCAAGCATTTTCCTGAAATTGGCGACAAGTTGCTAAACACGCTTCAACTAGGTAAAAATGTTCTGGACAACCAGCCATTGTTACAGGCTGCTGTTGAACAGAAGACGGTCGAACTTAAACCCGTTCCATTTCAAAATGCCGTGGATTTCCGGTCAAACCGGAAGTACATTAAGTACGCCGCAATACCCTTGCTGTTTCTGGTCATTCTGGTAGCTGTTAATCAAGGATTTACGGACAGTTCGAAACGGTTAGTCAAATACAACACCCATTTTGAACGGCAAGCACCGTTTCAATTTATATTGGACATGAACGATCTTTCGGTTTTGCAAAACTCGGAAGTAGAAATTAGACTTAAGACCACAGGTGATGTTGTTCCAAACGAAGTGTATGTAAACCTGGGAGGAAATAACTTTAAAATGCGGACCAACTCGACAGGTCAGTTTTCGTACGTTATTAAAAAAATAACCCAAACTGTCGATTTTACGTTTTTGGCAGATGGCTTCTCAAGTAAGTCATATACACTTAATACACTTGCCAAACCGACTTTAATTGGATATGAAACCTATATGGATTACCCAGGCTATACGGGTTTGTCTGATGAATGGATAAAAAACACTTCGGAAGTTTCCGTGCCGGTAGGGACCAAAATATCCTGGAAGTTAACGACAAAAAATACGCGATCTGCAGAATTTTTATCGGAATCAAAAAGTGAGAAGTCGACAAAAAAAGGAGACATTTTTCAATTTGCGAAGCAGATCCTTTTTTCTCAGCGTATTGCCATTCGAACAACAAACGAACAAGTATCTCACGGTGATTCCATCAATTACTCTATTCAGGTTATCCCAGACAACTATCCAGAGATTGCCGTTGATGAAAAATCGGATTCGATTGATACGAAACGAATCTATATGATTGGAAAAATCAATGACGATTATGGATTCAACAAATTGGTATTTCACTATCGATTTATCGATTCAAAAAACACGAAGAAAAAAGGAACTGGAAATGATGAGAGCATCTCCATAACCGGACATCAAAAAACACAAGGGTTTTACCATGTATGGGATCTAAACGAGCTTAATATCGAACCTGAAGATAAACTGGAATACTATTTTGAAGTTTGGGACAACGATGGCGTTTTTGGTAGTAAGTCTGCTAAAACTACCCCTCAAATCTTTGCCGCTCCCAGTTTAGATGAGATTAACAAGCAAGTAGAAAAAAACACTGAAAAAATTAAAGAAGACCTCTCCAAAAGCAAAAAAGACATTACAGATTTAGCCAAAGACATTTCTGATTTGGAAAAAAAGCTAACAGAGAAAAAAGAGCTTACCTGGGAAGATAAAAAGAAGATTAAAGAACTTCTAGAGAAGCACAAGGAACTTGAGAAACAGTTGCAAAATGTAATTGACGAGAATCAACAAAACAACAAGACGGAGCAAGACTTCAAGAAACAAGATCAAGACATTCTAGACAAACAGGAACAGATAGAAGAGCTGTTTAACGAGGTAATGGATGAGGAGATGAAGGAGTTGATGAGGAAGATTGAGGAGTTGATGCAAAAAAACCAGAAGCAAGAGTTGATGCAGCAATTGGATCAATTAAAAATGAATGATACCGACATTCAAAAGCAACTGGATCGGATGTTGGAGCAGCTCAAGCAACTGCAGCTTGAAAAAAAGGTGAACGAGACGGTCGAAAAGCTCAATGAACTGGCTAAGGAGCAAGAGAAATTGTCTAAAGAAAGTGAAGAAGGCAAAAAGGATAAGGAATCGTTAAAAAAGAAACAGGAGGAGTTATCCAAAAAGTTTGAAGACATCAAAAAAGACCTTGAGGATATTGATAAAAAGAATGAAGACCTTGAGAAGTCTCTTGACATGGATACCAAGAAGATGGATGCCGAGAAGAAAAAGGTTGATGAGGAGCAAGAACAAAGCGAGAAAAATTTAGGAAAAAATCAGAAGTCGAAAGCTTCTCAAAATCAAAAAAAGGCAAAAGAAGAACTTGAGAAGATGGCAAAAGAACTCAAGAATCAGATGGAAATGGCCATGCAGGAGCAGCACATGGAAGACTACAATACGCTTCGCGAGATTCTAGACAACCTTATTCAGGTCAGTAAGGATCAGGAAGGGTTGATGAACGATTTCCGTGAAACTCGGCAATACAATCCAAGATATGTAGAATTAGGCCAACATCAGAAAAAAATTCGCGATGATGCCAGGATGATTGAAGACTCCTTATTTGCCTTGAGTAAGCGCGTAAAGCAGGTTGAGCACTTCATTAACAAGGAAATTGGTCTGATTAACAACAACCTGGACAAAGCCATGTACCAGTTGGGAGAACGTAGGACACATCTGGTGATTAACCACCAGCAATATGTAATGACCAGCATGAACAACCTGGCTCTAATGTTAGAAAACAGCCTGGAGCAAATGCAGGAGCAGATGAAAAATAAACCGGGTAGTGGTCAATGTTCTAAACCGGGCCAAAATAAGAAGCCTGGTGGTGCCAAATCAATGCGAGAGATGCAAGAATCTATGAAAAAGCAACTCGAACAAATGGGCAAACAACAAAAAGAGGGAGGCAAGCCCACGAGCAAACAATTTGCTCAGGCGGCAGCCAAACAAGCGGCCATTCGCAAGAAATTAGGTAACCTAAAGAAACTACTCGAGAAAGAAGGAAACGGACAAAAACTAGGCAACCTGGGCAAGACCCAAAAGATGATGGACGACCTGGAAAAGGACTTGTACAACAAGAAGTTGAATAGTGATGTACTCCGACGTCAACAACAGATATTGACGCGACTCCTCGAACATGAGAAGGCAGAACGCAAACAAGAGCAGGACAATAAGCGTAAGTCAAATGAAGGAGAAGATATGATTCGAACCATTCCTCCTAGCATTGAAGAATACCTAAAGCAAAAACAAAAGGAGCAAGAATTACTTAAAACCTTGCCACCTGACTTATCTCCATATTACAAAAAGAAGGTTCGGGAATATTTTCAGGAAATTGGGCAATAACGAATGTCCTAAAACAGATATCCGACCCCAAAATACACCTTGTTCAAGTTATAGCGCAACAACATGTTTTTCAATTTCTGATTAGCCAGTTGATCAAGAACCTCGTATTCACCATTCGGAGATTCCGATACATTAAGTGACAGTCCAGTAGAAACTCCAAAATCAAGTAATATTCGCTCTCCAACGGCCCGGTTCATGCCCATAGTCCAATTAAAATCTACTCCAGAGTTTCGCCAGATTCGTTGGTCATAGTCCAGCAAAACTGAATTCCCTAGACCTCCTTCGACGAAAATGTCGACATCGGTAAAATCTGACTTATATCGATGCATATTCAATTGAAAACCGTTGTAGAAGCCCAACGGGGCAATGGCCCCTTTTTTTCGGGCATAGAGCTTTACTTTTAGCCCAATGTACCTGTCTGTGACTTTTGGAGAACCATGAATCTGGTTTATATTAAGCGGGAACAAGGTATAATATCCACTAAAGTATTCGCCTAAGTTCATGGATGTATTATGGGCACCAAAATTCCCTTCGATCGACACGTGGTTTGAAAGCACTTTACCTCCAATAATTTCAAATTCCTTTTTGAGTGAATGCTGTCCGATAGCACTCCCCTCATTCAAAAATTCAGCTGAGCTACGCGCCTTTTGTGGATGGTTTAACGTCAGGCCAGTGGCAAATCGAATATTGACGTAGGTCGTTTTCCCAAGATAGCCTGAGGTAATTGGTCTCTGCCCATAGCAAACAGCCGTTAACAGTAAGGTAATCCCCAAAATTAATGTTCTTATCATGGTCATTATCGACTTAGTTGGTTAAAGCTATTAAACAGATGCGCATTGATCACATCTTTTCTGTATTTGGATGAAAAACTCTTGGAATCAAGAAATTCCATATCTCCGCCTTTTAAATCAAAAACGGCAAACGTATAATCCAATTGATGATCTGGTTTCAACTGCCAATATAGATAATACGGAAAAGGAAAAATATAAAGAGCTGAAACTATGGCCGTTAATGGGCTAAATTCTTTGGTATCCGTAAAGTGCCAAACGTAATTCACACCGAGAAAATCAGTTTGATACTTTTCTCGAATATGGACAAGATTAGGCGAGGTAAAGCTGTAAAAATTGCGTCCCTCGTATTGTGATTCTTCCCGAAGCCAGTCGTTTAAAATCATATAGTCATTAAACGACTCCGTATCGTAATTATCCGATTTTTGATCGTTAATCGTCACCAATTCCAGGCCTGCAAGCTGAGAGAGTTTGCTCGTTCTTTCTTCCAGGTCGTTTTGTTGAGCATCCGAGGTTAAAAACATTTGATCCTGGTCTTTTCGAAGGTCGATTCGGAAAAACCTTGGGGAGAAAAACAGCAGTTTATCAACTCCAGATAGTCCATAATACGAATAAACTCCACGCACATTACGGTCGGCTACAACATCATCCTCTTCTTCTGTATCAAAGTCATAGTCATCATAATCGTCGTTGTGCAAGGCGCTATTAAATGCCTCACTATACAGGGCAGAAAACGTGGAATCGGTAAAGAGGTCTATAAAGGCAATTTTCGCAAAATCATATTTTTTTGCTTTTCGTTTAGTGCGCCCTTCCGGCAGTGGTGTCGGATAGGTCTTTCTAAAAAAGTTCTTCTTATATCCACCCCTGGGTAATTCGTTTATGCATTGCTCTTTTAACGCCAGAACAAATTCATCTTGAACCATGTCCGACGATTGTTCCCAAATAAATCGGGTGGCCAGGGCATTCATGCCTTTTTTTGACATTTTTGAGGCAAAGTAGTACAACGCCTGCAGCTCTCCTTCTTGTTTGCGGTACCCCGTACTGTATTCCCGTTTTTGCCGGTTATTAATGAAGATTTGCATACCAGCCCAACACATGAGCTCTGCCTTTTTAAGAAACACATGATCTGGATATTGCTCTTTTAACACCTGAATATGGTAGAGCGCCGAAACATAGTTCGCATTCCTTAAAAAGGAATTGATCATTTCAAATCGAGTCATATCCCGAATTAACAAGAATTCCTCTTTGGTATAAATCCAGAAGTCCTTGCGTTCCATGTCTTCCACTCCTTGTTCAATGACCTTATTAACCGCTTCCTTTCGTTTTTTTACGTTTGGATGGGTGTGCTCTGTATCGTCAACACCTTCATTGTCCATAATCTCATCAACGGCCTCAATGAAAAAGTTATCGGGAATTCTAAAACTGTCACTTTCCAACAGGCTAAAATCGTATTGCCGTTGTTCTATGGGCAAATACCCCATAAGTAAGACATCAAAACCATTTTCGATCTCCTCAATTCGATAACCTGCCTTCAAGTAAATTTCAAGGCCAGTTTCATCGGCCTCATATTCCGCATCCCTGCTGTGCTTAAAGGAGGTTAGGGTTCTTTCCTCCCAGTTCATCTTTCTATAACCTCCAGAATTTGACCATATTAACTTATGATCCGTGAAAGACTGAAATACGTGTTTTGCTTTAATGTGTCCCAACTCATGGGACAAAACAAAGGCTAATTGTGCCTCTGACTCGACTTTAGCCATCAAACCAAGGGTAAGAAAAATAATGCCGTTACTCGTAGAATACGCGTTGACGTGGTTTGATTTGATGGTATACACTCGAACCTCTTCCCTAAATTCCTCGTTATCTTTTAGCAATCGATCTAAAATATTCTCTGCGTACGTACTGATCTGATCTCCGTATAACACACTCCCACTTTGTAAGAGGTTGTGGTTGTAATAATTTGTGAGTACCGCAAATTCTTTGGCATCTCTTTTCTTTAGCGTTGTATTTTGTAGATGTACGTCGAGGTCTTCTTTGTATCTATCCTTAAACGAACTGGTAAAATCGTCGGGAATAATGCCCTCACAACTGAATCTGGTAAAATTAGACGGAACCTGAGCCTGAGCAGTGAGGCAAATCAAAAAGACAAACACGGTAGAAAGGAATGATTTCATTAAACAAATATGAAAATAAAATTTAAAGTTCTTGATCTCCTATTGGAAAAATTCAAAAGTAGTAAGTTTGCCTCGCAAATTTTCTTCGTTCATTTATGAAACCTGAAATCATATTACTCATTACGCTGGCATCCGGTATCTTTTTCTTTATGTTATCTGTTGTGCTGCGCAAGAGACGTAAAACGAGACGGATTCTTATCAGTCTGGGCATATTAACAGGGATTATTCCCTTGCTTTTGTGGTTCTCATTCTCTCTTTGGGGATTTATCAAGGAGCGCCCATTTATTGGCAACTATGTAGGTGATACATATGTTATGGGGATGGCAGATTTAGATATGTTCGGCGACAATACGTTTATTTTAAAATCCGATTCCTGTTCGTCGGGTTTTGTTCAGGGCACCTGGGAATATTCATTTCAAACCAAGCAACTGGAATTCGAATCTACGAGTCAAAATATGGGAAAAGCCAGAATCATTAATCGTGATTCGATTGAGTTTATTAATATCCCAATTTGTATTCGATTGGCAAAAAAGTTTACGGTCGGAAAAACGGGCAAACCCACAACGATTCCGATTATTAATAAGTCATTTTAACTGACAAATTGCTGTAGAAATTCTTGTTTTCTGCGTACGGCAATTTCGAGTTCATCGCCGTTACTTAACTGCGCATATCCCCCTTTCCCCCGTTTAAATCCAGTAACGTGATCCATATTGATTAAATAGCTTTTATGGATCCGAAAGAACCCAGAATCTGCCAATATTTCATCGAAGTGTTTTAATGTTTTACAAATGGTCTTTTTCTTACCGTTAACAAAAACGAAATCCGTTAGATTGTCGTTGGCTTTGCAATACAAAATGTCTTTCAGCTGGGCAACTTCAAATCCTTCTAACTCGGGCAGTACAATACGTTTAAGTTGATTTTCTGCCGTGTGCAAATTGGTTTTGAGAATCTGAGCAGACAGAACTCGCTCCTTATTTTCCATGTTGTCTAAAACCCGATCAACCGCCCTTATTAATTCATCAATATCGATGGGCTTGAGTAAGTAAAAGGAGGCGCTCATGTTCAACGCTTTTAACGCATAATTACTAAATGCCGTCACAAAAATAAGTTCAAATTCTATGCTTTCAAGTTGCTCCAAAAGATCAAACCCATTACCATAGGGCATTTCTACATCTAAAAACACCAGGTCAGGTTTATGCTCTTCGATGACCTCTTTTCCAATATTGATGTTTTCAGCGAAGGCCACAATCTTCACCGCTGGACAATACTTAGTCAAGTAGTTGGCTAGCGTTTCCCGACTGGCTTCCTCATCTTCAATAATAATGGCTTTAATTTCGGTCGGTTTCAGCATATTTTTTTTCGTCTATGTCAATAAAAGGAACCTGAATCGTCACTAATGTACCTGAACCGTCTTCGTGTAGATCTTCAAGCTCGCTGGTAATTTTGATGTCATGTACATCATTGAGCAGTTGCAGTCTTGCCGACGTATTATTGATTCCGGTGGATTTTCCGAGTTTTTGATTTTTGGTCTTTATCTCCGTGCTCTTCGTTCGACCTATACCATTGTCTTGCACAATAATTTGCAATCCTTTTCCATCGTGTAAAAACTTGAGATCGAGTTGACCAAGGTCTTTTTTATACCTGAGCCCGTGCCAGATAGCGTTTTCGACATAGGGCTGAACCAACATGGGTGGAATCAGTAATCTGTCAATCTCAAGGTTCTCATCTACTTCAAACGTGTAGTTAAACTGATCTTGAAACCGGATATGTTCCAATTTTAAATAGCGCTCCAGCACCTCTATTTCGGCCGACAGAACAACAAAGTCCTGTTTGCTATGTTCCAATACAGTTCGCATTAATCGGGCAAATTCAGTGAGATATTTATTAGCGCTTCTCTCATCACTTTTGGAGATAAAACTGTTCACTGAATTTAACGAATTAAAGATAAAATGTGGATTCATCTGACTTCGCAACGACCGAATGGACAACAACTTGTTTGCCAGCTGTTTTTGTTTCGAACTTCGATAGAAAAAAACGACACCGACAAATAAAAGTAAAACGAGTCCTCCCATCAAGTAACTAATTCGTCTTTGCTGAATAACATTTTTTACTTCCTGTGCTCGACCTGCAACCAACAAATTTATACGTTCTTCATCCAACTCTTTGTCTTTGATGAGCAATTCAATTTGTTTCTCTTTATCTAGAAATCCACTGTTCTGCAACTCAAGGTTGTTGATCTGTATTTCTCTCTCATCAAGCAATTGCTCTTGGACTTCTCTGTATTGATCAAAACTTGCCTTAGCCTCTTCCATTTGCCCCAATTGGACATAAGCATCAGACAATGCCTTAAAATTCTCTCCTGTAATCTGTACTTCACCCAGTTCATCCGCAAGGTCGATGTTCCATTGCAATAAGGGTACCGCCGCACTGGCATTATTGGTAAACGTATAATCGTTGGCAATATTTATGTTGTTGTTAAGTAGACCCTGAATATCTCCATTTTTGGTATTGATCTTCTTTGCCTTTTTTTCGTATTCCAAACTTTTATCATATCGCCCAATCTTATTGTACGACCTCCCCACATTTTGGAATGAGTTTCTAAGTTCTAAATCCGATTTATAGTTGGCGCTTGATGTACCGGCCAACTCAAAATAATTTACCGCGTTGAGTGTATCCTTAAGACCGACATAACACTTCCCAATAAATTCGTTGGCAGCACTGACTTTAACCTCGTCATTTGCAGCTCTATATATGATCAACAACTGCCGGTAAATGGAGCTTGCTTCGTCAAATCGCTGGGTATTGTATAAGACTCTTCCAAGGCTTTCTTTGGCATAGATCTCGTCCGTTGCGTTTTTGTTGGACAAAGCCAAATTTAAAAACTCTCTGTACTCCTTCTCTGCAAAGGTATATTGGCCATTTGCCTC
>CAYZWM010000037.1:0-23119 GCA_964482155.1 uncultured Chitinophagaceae bacterium
CATATCACTATTTTAAGTCATGACGAACTATTCGGAGATGTCGAAACCCTCATTCGGTATTCGAATTACGACACCATCAACGATGTAATATTTCCTAAAAAAGTAGTCATAGAAAAGGTCAACAAAAAGCTCCGTGATGAGGTTATTATTTCATTGGATACGCTGGTAGACAAACAGCCCAACCTGTTACTCCCCGCAGGAGCTTCCATCCTTGAGAATACCGTTAAAGAACCCGAAATAACGGTGGAAGAATACAACGAACATATTCACTTTATAAACCTTAAACATACAGACGACCGTGTCATGGTTGTTGAGTTTAACGACTTCCTTATGGTGGCTGAGGCACCCCTTAACAGTGCTAACGGTGAACTCATTATTGAAGAAATAAAAAAACTCATCCCAAACAACCCCATACGATACTTTGCATTCGGCCACTACCATCCGCATTACATTGGAGGTGTACGACCTTTTGTACATAAAGGTGCTGAGATATTATGCGCACCTACAACCGAGGACTACCTTAGGTATATTGTTGAAGCGCCCCATAGCTTAGAGCCAGACAGTTTGCACCTGGAGCCTAAACCTCTCCATGTTCTCCAGTTGAGAGATAGTATGACTATTTCAGATGGGGATTTTGAAATGAAGGTATACTTCATTGGAGAAAAATCGGCACACACCAACGACTATTTGGTCTACTATTTCCCACAAGATAAGGTTTTGTTTCAGGATGATTTGGTATGGATTTCGAAGGACGGAAAAGTCAAAAAAGCCGGAGAAAGACAACGAGGATTGTATGAAGCTATTCAAGACTTAGGGCTTGATGTTCAAACTGTTATACAGTCCTGGCCGTTGGCCGACTATGGTGTAAAAACCATTATTCCATTTAGTGAACTGGAAAAATCCGTTCTGCTGGAATAAACAACGTAAGCGTGAACTATGTGGGCTTCGGTATAGTCCATTTATTCTGTTCACCAATACAATCATACAGACCCAGATTAAGTGATGTACACATTTCCTGGGCTAGCTCTCGCGCTAATTCGGGTTGATTCGTACTAAACACGTGATCCCTTTTTCGATTTTTGTAGATAAAGTTTATTCGGATTTCACGATTGATGATATCAGTCGTATTTAAAGACCTAGCAGTTGCTATTCGTTGACTGGTCTTTGTTGGAAAGATATTTAAATAGTCAATCTGTTCTATGTTTTTCCATCCACCAAAGTGTTTACCAAACAACGCAAAGCTGAAACGGTACAACTTGAGTCGCAGGTTTATTTCTGTCCCAATTTTCGCAAAGACAATTACAACGCCTATGGCACTTAGAATAAGAAATAGAGGATTAAACGTTCGAACTGTTTGAAACAAAAAACCAACAATCATGATTACACCAATGAGACGAAGGGGCAATGGAAAGTAAGCGCGTAAAATGAAAGTAAACGTTTGATTTTTAATGTATTGGTTCATGGAGTTTGATTCTATTAATACGCAAGCTCCGTATAAAATGTTACATACGGACAGCTGGCAATTAAAAATTAATACACAATATAGAAATTAACTGAACCAACTAGTCCACTTATTGTTAGTATTGAAGCAAGATGAAAAAACTCCTGGAACAGTACCAGTCCGCTAGAAAAAAATCAGAAGATATTTGTGCCCCACTTCAAGTGGAAGACTATGTTCCCCAACCCGTCTATTTTGCAAGTCCTGCCAAGTGGCAACTTGCTCATATATCCTGGTTTTTTGAAGAAATGATCTTAAAAAATCACTACCCAGACTATCAGGTGTTTCACACCGATTTTAATTTTCTCTTTAACAGTTATTACCAAACCATCGGGGAGCGTACCCTAAGAACTGATCGCGGAAACATAACCCGACCAGGTGTTCAAGATGTATATGCGTATCGAAAATACATAGATATACATATAGAGAGGTTACTTTCTAAATCGGTTTCAGCCGACGTTGAGAAGTTGGTAACCTTAGGTATAAATCACGAACAGCAGCACCAGGAATTAATGTTAACTGACCTAAAATACCTGTTTGCTCATAATCCTACCTTCCCTGTTTACCATATCGATTCAAACCTGGTCGGAGATAAAAACACAGATACCGGTTGGTTAGAGATTCAAGAAGGGATATATCCCATTGGCCATACATCGGATGACTTTTGTTTTGATAATGAGCTAGGAGCTCACAAAGTTTATTTGCAGCCTTACGGTATTGCAAAAGGCCTGGTAACCAATGGTGAATTCATTGATTTTATGGAAGCAGGTGGTTACACTCACTTTAATTATTGGTTGGATGAAGGCTGGACATGGGTAAACGACCATGACATTGACCGTCCCCTATACTGGCATAAATTGGATGAACAATGGCATCATTATACATTGGCTGGTTTAATACCAGTTGACAGGGATGGCATACTTAGTCACGTCTCCTTTTATGAAGCCAGTGCGTATGCTGCCTGGAAAGGACTACGACTACCGACGGAGTTTGAATGGGAAACGGCTTCTTCTCAGCTTAATTGGGGGATGCGCTGGGAGTGGACCAATTCAAGTTATTTACCCTATCCTGGGTTTGGTATTGCTGACGGAGCGGTTGGCGAATACAACGGCAAATTTATGGTCAACCAAATGGTGTTACGTGGAAGCTCGGTGGCCACGGCAGAAGGTCACAGCAGACCTACCTATCGAAATTTTTTTCACCCTCATTTTCAATGGCAATTTTCAGGTATACGCCTGGCAAAGTAATATGATTGATCAGTTTAAACAGGACGTTGAGCAAGGGCTAAATACCAGTCCCAAGTTTTTGTCGTCTAAATATTTCTACGACGAAATTGGGGATGCTCTATTCGTGAAGATTATGCACATGCCCGAGTACTACCTTACTCGAGCCGAACTGGAAATCTTTAAACTGCAGACGGACAACATAATAAAAGCCTTAAAGATTGATAAGGGCGTCTACTTTGAATTAATCGAACTTGGCGCTGGAGACGGTACAAAGACCAAAGAGCTACTGAACTCGTTGGTAAACAGTGACTATCAATTTGATTACTTACCAGTTGATATATCACAACATGCGCTCGACCATCTCAAAAAAGATTTGGCTAGCGAAATCCCTGAGCTTAATGTGCGTACCCAACAAGGCGATTATTTCGAAATATTGGAGTCTCTTAAACTCAGCAACAACCCAAAGATCGTGTTGTTTCTAGGATCAAACATTGGGAACCTTTCCGATAGTGAGGCAGCCGATTTTATTTACAAATTGGGGTCAAACCTTAAACCAAACGATAAACTGTTTTTAGGGGTAGATTTAATCAAATCGCAAGACGTTGTTTTGCCTGCCTACAATGACAAGAATGGCATTACCCGGGATTTCAATCTTAATCTTCTTAGGCGAATAAACACAGAATTGGGTGGTAATTTTAACATCGATCAGTTCGCTCATTCTCCTGAGTATTCTGAATCGGATGGAATTGCAAAAAGCTTTATTGAAAGTACAACTGCCCAGGATGTAACCATAAGTTGCGTCGGGAAAACCTATCACTTTGAACAAGGGGAAAAAATCCACACAGAGATATCAAGAAAGTATAACGATCACATCGTAAACGACATCATTAAGGACACAGATTTTGAAGTGACTGACAAGCTTATGGACGGTAAGAAGTACTTTGCCGATTACATTTTAACACGGAGATAAACCCATTGGAAGCAACGAAACACATTGGTCTTCTGGGATTGGGTAGCCGATCAACAGAGTATTATTTTAATGCGTTGAATACGCACTACCAATCGATACACGGCGATTATCATACCTGCCCAATTAAGTTGTTGAACGCAAATTTTAATGACATCAATCCGTATTTACCCGATCAATTTGAACGACTTGAACCTATTACCATATCGTATCTTAATCAATTGGTAGCTTTGGGTGTTGAGTCTATTCTAATTCCCAATATTACGCTTCATCAAACTCTGGATCGGGTTTGGCCAGATCTACAGATCGATGTCCCGTTAATTCACCCTGTTCACCTTGCCGCAAAAGAGATGGTAAAAAATGGCGCCAAAACCGTTTGTATCTTGGGATCTAAATACACCATGGTTTCGAATTACATTCCGGCTATTTTACTCTCGTACGGAATTGAAACGACGTCTCCAAGTAGTCCCCATATCGATTTTATTGACCAATGCCGAAAAGCATTGTACTCTGGTATCGAAACGAAGGAAAACATCCTGGAACTGGAAAAAATCATTGCGTTTTACGCTAAAACATCATCCATAATTATTGCGTGCACAGAACTTTCTACGTTGCATCTCCATAATCCAGATAATAACGTTTTTGACCTGGCCAGGTTGCAAGTTCATCAAGCTATTCGAGAATTACAGGCGTGAATAATCGTTGAATAAAAGTCGCGCTGTCAATCGGATAACTGCATTGACCTGGTGACAAAAGATGACATACTCAATTATCCGATTTAAATGCGAATCAATGTACATTCGTAAACCACTATTTGCTATCAAACTTGAAAACAAACACCGTTCATTTTTATTTCATTTTTCTTTTTTGTCTGGTCGGTTTTTTGACTGGATGGAGCCAAAAAGGATATGCTCAAACAGCCGTTGAGCAACATAGATCTGCTGAGGTAGATACGTTTCGACAATTTTATAACGTCAATTTTGATCTAAGCTACGACAAGTTTTATCGCGAACATGACCCAATAGACGGGAATACGGTTCAGATGATACCCTGTCGTACAGGTGAGTTATACGGCTTTGTAAAACCGGGTAAACCTGATCAATGGATTATAACTCCGCGTTACGAACAGGTGTTTGGGGTTTATGAAGATATCGCCATTGTTAAAGACACCAGTTACTATTACGGTTTGATCAACTCATTGGGTGAATATTTGTGCCTTCCGGTGTACTCAAACCTTTTTAAAGAAGGTAAGGTGTTTCGAGGGATTTATTATGCATCTGGCGACTCGACTATGGGATTACCTGAGGAGTATGACAGTTATTACCACAACGACTTTTTTAATGAACAAGGTCAATTAATATTCACCGAAAAAGTCCATAATCAACGAAGTTTTATTGGCACCGATTCGTTGGCCTGGTTTCGATTTGGATCGACGTATCACATTCGCAGTAATTCAGGAAGACTCGTAAAATCAATCTCCAAAAAAGCGAAGAAACAATTTGTAGCCATTAGTGACAACTTATTAATTTACAAAGAACGCATGGACACCACTACGCTCTATTCAGCAGTCGACGCAGAGGGTCGATTGGTATTTAGCCTGCCATTGGCAGGCTTCTGGATAGAAGGCATCTATAGATTGAGTGATAATTTATTCGGTTTACTTGCCGGCGAAGGAGACTACATGTTTTGTGATTCTCTGGGTAACATCAAGCCGTACGGTAGTTTTTCGTGGGCCGTCGGATTTTTTAGTTCTGATCCGGAATACTTCGAGCAAAAGTATTTTACCGTAACCAGTAAAGATAGAAGACGCAAAGGCATGATCGACCGAAACGGCAAGATCGTCCTCGATTTTAAATATCAAGTTTTAAGCCCCCCTATTTCTGGAATCGCCTTTGGGATGGATTCAATGCGCAAATCAAGTTTTATCAGCACCGACGGTGATATTGCGCCTAAAATGATCCAACATGATAGTACCACGGCCTTCAACCTTAAGTCTATGATTACTCACCACGGACGAACGCTTCAACGACCTATTGGTTTTTACGAAGATGTATGCCTTGGGATCGAGCTTACCATCATGGAACAAACGGACGACTCGGGAAAAATATCAAAATACGTAGACATGGATTCGACCAACTATTTCTACTTCAATAGAGAAGGGAATAAAGTTCTCACGTTGCCTACTTCTTATACGTTTGCTGGTGTTTTTACCGAAGGGTTAGCACCAGCGTTAAATTCAAACCGCAAACTTGGTTTTATCAACAAAGAAGGCGAATGGGCAATCCAGCCTGAGTTTGAGTTGACGATGGCCGGAGCATATCCAATACCCTATGTGGTTGTTCCAGAGTTTCTAGGTGGATATGCTTACATTAAATCGTTTAAAGGTTATATAGATCGCAAAGGAAATAAGTACTTTACCGGCAAACGAATGCAGGATCACTATAACTTCAGCCATTAAAATATTCGATATGGACAAGATCAACATTGCAGAAAAACTATCGCTATTTTCAGACCACTGGAATCCGAGAATCGTAGGTGAACTAAACGGTCAGCACGTTAAACTCGCTAAGTTAAAAGGCGAATTTATCTGGCATAAACACGATGATGAAGATGAGATGTTTTACGTTCTTGATGGGGAATTTGACCTGGAATTTCGAGACAAAACCGTTTTAGTCAAACAAGGTGAGTTCATTATCGTACCAAAAGGAGTAGAACACAGACCAGTAGCCCAAAATGAGGTATCGATTATGCTTTTCGAACCCGCTACCACGTTGAATACGGGAGACCAGAATAACGATCGTACTCTAGGTTCTTTGGAGACTATTTAGATGTTTTGATTTTTAGACTTTTAGATGTTTAGACTTTGGGAAACCTGAATCCTTATGGGGACAGTATGACGTGATCAAGGGTAGACTCAAACAGGTTGCCTTCAACGTCGAAAAACTGAAAACTAAGAACAAAGGTGTCTAGTTTGGCTGGTGGATGCTTCAATTTGATTTCTTCCGGATTTATCCCGAACGCATAACGCTGTAGACTTGCTTGTTCAAAGGCAACACCAAAATGGAGATGATTCCCCGAATCTTTAAATAAAAATGCTCTCGACCAATCAAAACCGATGGAGTCGTTTAGGGGTTTGTTCGATACAATAGAAAATGAATCGAGGGGGTTAACCATCTCATCCCTCGGTATGGTTTCACCACATGCCAACGCAGAGTTTCCAAACCCAATTCTCCGATTCGGAACACCATTCTGTTGAAACACCGTTTCGTTGCCAAAATCGAGTATAAATACTGTGCTGTCAAAACGTAGGGAGTTTGTCTCATTTCGCATTACGACTGTTTCAAAACCGATCAATCTATGAAGTGTAATAATGGTACCACCGCAGCCACAAGAATCAAGTAAAGGGATTGCAAAAAGAACGACTAGAATTAGAATTAATTTGGATTTCATTTGACACCGAAAGTAGTTATTCGGATGGTATTAATGGTTACTCTGTCGATCATCAAACGGTAAGAATACTGCACAAACTCATTATATCCATCCTCCTGTAACGTTGGGACGTTGCTCCCTGTACGTTTTGTTCACGATAACATGCATGATTACATCGGCTATTGTTTTTAAGACTACAAAAAGTAAAAATGCCCATTTGAACGTTGATAATTCACTATTAAACCCAAAAATGATCAACAAATGCATGGGGATCACTCTTAGATAAGGTTGAAACATGACGAATCCTGCAATTTTGGGTTCTTCATTGTCCCTCTTAATATCGGATACGGTTGATAGCACCATGTTTGCGAATAAGACGGGTACTATCCATTTCATTAAGTCAACCTCCACTACCCCGGGAATATCAATCAGCATGACATATAAGAAAACAAAATACCCAACGTGGAAGAGACCGTAGTGCATTAGGAAGAACATGGCCACACTGGCTCGTGCACCAGCTGATTTATTGGAAGCGTCCAACTTCCCTAAATTCAACAATCGAATGAAGTATTGAATACCTATGAGAACGGATTGTATAAAATACAGAAGTATAATCGTGGACGCGGTGGTGGCATCTTGGATATAGGCAACAAAAATGGCGACGTTAAACGCAAGGATCAACCACAACTCCTGGTCTGATAGTATGTTTTTAAGCCAAGGTTTCTTCATTCTGTCACAATTATACTGACGATTTGACACAGTTTAGTGTTTCATACCCATTTTTTGGGTTTGGTAAACATTTTGATGTGGTAGTGAAAAAATCACGCAAGAATGCAAAAAGGTAAGGTATCAGTAAATACGGAAAATATATTTCCGATCATTAAGAAGTTCCTCTACACAGACCATGAGATTTTCATACGTGAGTTGATCTCCAACGCCGTAGATGCGTCCAATAAGTTGAAAGTCATGTCAACTAAGGGAGAGAAAACGGGTAAGATCGATGATCTAAAAATTACGGTCAGTCTTGACGAGGAAGCAAAGACGTTGACCATCAGCGATCAAGGAATTGGAATGACGGCTGAGGAAATCGACAAATACATCAACCAAATAGCGTTTAGTGGGGCTGAAGACTTTGTTGAAAAATTTAAGGACGATACAGAGTCTGCGAACATAATAGGCCATTTTGGCTTAGGTTTCTATTCTTCGTTTATGGTTGCCGACAAGGTAGAAATCATTTCGAAGAGTTATAAGGAGGGTTCAGAATCTGCCCACTGGATTTGTGAGGGAACAACAGATTTTAGAATCAAAAAAGGAAAACGTAAAAAGCGCGGTACGGATATCGTACTTCACATCAACGATGATTCTGCAGAATTCCTGCAAAATCATAAGGTGAGTGGACTGTTGACCAAGTATTGCAAGTTCTTACCGATTGAAATTGAATTTGAGGATAAGGTAATTAACAACATCAATCCGCTTTGGAAAAAAAATCCAGGTGATTTGACTGATGAGGATTACATTCAATTTTATCAGGAGCTCTATCCAATGGCGGAAAAACCGTTGTTTTGGATTCACTTAAACGTGGATTACCCATTTAACCTGACCGGCGTACTTTACTTCCCGAAAATTAAAAAGGACATTGACCCAAATCGAAACAAGATTCAATTGTATTCGAACCAGGTTTTTGTTACAGACAATGTGGAAGACATTGTTCCCGATTATCTCATGCTTATGCACGGGGTTATTGACAGCCCAGACATTCCATTGAATGTTTCCAGAAGTTCCTTACAAGCAGATGGAAACGTTAAAAAAATTACCGGACACATCAGCAAGAAGGTAGCCGATAAGTTGAATGAACTTTACAAGAAGGATGCAAAAGACTTTGAAGACAAGTGGGGAAGCATTAATCTATTTGTTAAGTACGGTATGATCAGCGATGATAAGTTCTACGACCGAACTAAGAAAATTTGCTTAATGAAGGATGTAGACGGCAAGCATACAATTCTTGACGACTATATTGAAGAGATCAAAGTCAACCAAACGGACAAGGATGGGAATACCATTGCCCTTTATTCGTCAAACCTGGATGAGCAATACAGTTATGTTCAGAAGGCACAAGACAAAGGGTACAATGTATTGTTGATGGATGAAGTTATTGACAATCACTTTGTTTCAAACATTGAGCAAAAGCTTGAAAAAGTACAACTCAAACGTGTTGATGCAGATACCATCGACAAGCTGATTGACAAGGATGAGAAATCAGAGTCCGTATTAAGCGATGATGAATTAACCTCGTTGAAGGAATCGTTTGAAAATAACATTGACAAAGAAAAATTCAATGTACAAACAGTGGTCTTATCTCCTACCGATGACTTTTTAACGATTACTCGTTCTGAATGGGAACGACGTATGAGTGAAATGGGAAGTATGGGTGGAATGGCCATGTTTGGTGCAATGCCTGAGAAATACTCAGTGAGCATCAACTCCAATCACAGTTTGTCAAAACGAATTCTTGAAGCCAAGAAAGGTGACAAAAAAGCGTTGATGGACAACGCATTGGATTTAGCAAAACTGGCTCAAAATCTATTAAAAGGAAAAGAGTTAAGCGACTTTATCAAAAGACAAGAAGCAAGTCTATAAATCGACGGCTCACAATATTTAAAGGAAGTCCTGCATCATACTGATGTGGGACTTTTTTTTGAAAGGATGCCTTCGAAAATTAGTTGTTAATCCGTATGAGTCGTTGATCCAATGGACTTATTCACAATGCAAGGAGTTGACCGTGACTTTTGTATTTTCGAGGCAAAAGCTTAAACATGACTGATACTCCAAAATCCCTAGATAACGACGAAATTATTGATCAGGCCCCACCCATTGGTAAGGTATTCAAGGACAAGACATTTTGGACAGCAACATTTTTGGGCGGTCCTTTAGCCGCAGGCTACTTGTTCGCCGAAAATTTTAAAGCACTCAACCAGCCTCATAAGGTTAGACCAACCTGGATAATTGCCATTATCATGTTGGTTTTGGTATTAAGCTTAGCCTTTCTGATTCCAGATTCATCCGACTTTCCTGGTCGAATCATTCCTTTTGTTTATACAGGTATTGCTTCCCTTCTTTTTCTAAAGTACCAGGGAAAATCAGTTGAATCTCACATTAACGCTGGAGGACAGGTTCACACTTGGGGTCGCGTAACCATAGTTGGTTTGATTGGCCTCGTGCTCACAGTTGCACCTATTTTTGCCATTATCTACTTACCGACATCAATCACCCAACCCAACCTAACGACCAAAACGTATGGTAATTTTGTTAAACATGAAATTGATTTTGATAAAACCAATTTATCGGAACAAGAGGTCGATTTTATTGCCGAAGGCTTTACCAATGCAGGCTTTTTTGACGCAGAATCATCTAAATTTCTATATATAGAAAAGGATCAAAACGTTTATAAAATATCTATTTCATGTATCCCTGGAATCGAGAACGATGCCCCTCTTCTTGAGGCTTATGAAGGGTTAAGACAGGACATGGACCGACATCTGAGCAACAATCAGGTTGAATTTCTTATGACTGTCGAATATCTCGAAAATGTAGTAAAGGTTTTGAAATGATCATACGGCAATAAGAGACCCTAAATGAAACAACGTATATCACATATTGCCCTGGTAGTAGAAGACTACGACGATGCCATTGAATTCTATACCAAAGTCCTGGATTTTGAACTGTTGGAAGATACCCGACTTAGTGAGACAAAAAGATGGGTAATGGTTGCTCCTCCTGGTGCAAAAGAGTGCTGTTTGTTATTGGCCAAAGCCGCTAATAAGGAACAGGCCTCACGAATTGGTAATCAGACCGGTGGCCGGGTTTTTCTGTTTTTATTTACCGATGACTTTTGGCGGGATTATAACAAAATGGTTAGCCGAGGTGTCCATTTTGTTCGGCTACCGCACAAAGAAGATTACGGACGAGTAGCGGTTTTTGAAGACCTCTATGGGAATCTATGGGACTTTATTGAACCGAATGAAGAAAACAAAGGGCTTCATGGTTAGATTTTAGAATCTGTTCCCTACATACATGGCTGCAGATTTAATCACCACGGAATAATGCAACCAAGCTCTTTGTCTAAAGATTAACTTGCAAACGATATGATACAATACCCTATGAAATACAGTTTAATCCTTCTCAGTTTAATCACCGTGGTTCTGTTTTCGTGTAAAGACGATAAGGACACCGACACAACAACTCCTATCGTCAATACGAGTAATGTCAACATCCTTCTTGTTATTGCCGATGATATGGGCTTAGATGCCTGTCCGGGGTATACGGAAGGTTCTATAAAGCCCAATATGCCAAATCTCCAACGGATGATTGATAACGGCGTAACCTACGACAACGTTTGGTCTTACCCGCTTTGTGCACCTACTCGTGCATCTATTCTTACCGGAAAATACGGGTACAACACCGGTGTACTAAACGTAACAACTCATAACAATATTTCGGAATCAGAAACGTCGATCCAGTCGTATCTCAATGATAAAACAAGCAACCGGTATGCGCATGCTATTTTTGGGAAATGGCATTTATCGAGCGACCCGTCATCAGCCACAAACATGGGCGTTGGCACCTATGCAGGTCTACTAAAAGGTTCGCTGTCGGATTACAACGAATGGGCTTTTACGGAAAACGGAACGACCACTGATTACAAAGGGTATGCAACGACAAAGTTTACCGACCTGGCCATCGATTGGATTGGAGACCAAACCAAACCCTGGTTTTGCTGGCTCGCTTATACCACCCCACATACGCCTTTTCATCTACCGCCTGCCGTTATGCACTCGCAAGGCAACTTACCCGACGACAATGCCTCCATAAGTCAAAATCCCAGACCCTATTTTATGGCTATGATAGAGAGCATTGATTATGAATTGGGACGGATTATGGATTCTCTACCCCAAAGCGTCTTAGACAATACGATTATCCTATTTATTGGTGACAACGGTACGGCGAGAAAAGTAATACAGTCTCCTTATTCCCAGGGCAAAGGGTCTCTGTATCAAGGCGGTGTAAATGTTCCGATGATCATCTCAGGCAAGAATGTGAGCCGAATGAATGAACGCGATAACAGCCTAATCGCTACGACAGATTTATTCGCTACAATAGCCGAAATTGCAGGTATCGACCTCCCTAACTACGAAGACAGCTACAGCTTTAACTCGACGCTGACGTCTGCCAATTCTGGATCAAGACAATACGTTTATACCGAGCAAAATACGACGGCATTCCCAGATGGGTATACCATTCGAAATGAGAAGTACAAACTGATTCAGTTTGATGCCAATACCCGAGAAATGTATAATTTAGAGGTAGATGGATATGAAAATAATAATCTATTCAATGGTGGACTTTCAAGTGAAGAAACGGATGCGTTAAACTTGCTGAAAACCGAAGTCGCTCAAATAAGGCAATAACCGACCCCATTTTAACTTTAGAAATGAATATCAACGTCGAAGTAAGTAACTATCTGTCTAAGAAAAATCATCCGTTAAACGATGAGATTCAAAAAATAAGGGAGATCATACTTAAAACGGACGAAAGAATAGAAGAAACGATTAAATGGAGTAGCCCTACATTTATCTACAAAGGAAATATGGCTTCCTTTTTCATGAATGCGACTAAACTTGTCAGTTTAATGTTTCATAAAGGAGCCACCATTACAGACACAAGTGGTTTGCTAGAAGGTGACGGCAAAGAAGCTCGTACCGCACGATTTTATGGGTTAGAAGACATAGAAACCAAGAGCGATGCGCTTCAGGCAGTGGTTCGTAATTGGATAGAAATTCAAGACGCTGGGTAATCACACCCATTTGGTACGCAGTTTGTGGTTTACCGTTTTATGAAAACGTGGCTATTTGCGGTGTTCGGACTGTTTGCGTTGGGTTGTACATCTGCATTTGGCCAACAAATTTCGGATACAATCGAATTTAGAGACACTCAGTACAGTCTGGTTGCTGATTCGTTCTCCAACAACATGGGAATAATACCGCCTACCAAACCCAGGCTGGTCAAACATTTTAAGTATATCGGTACAGATTCTCTTTCTGTTTTTATCACAAGAACATGGACCACCGACCCACATTACATATGTAAGTTCCCCAGAGAACCTTTAATTCCCGGTGAAATTTATGAACTAACCATCTGTTTTTGGCACCAAAATCGAATAGGGGCCTTTCAAAAAACCATGGGGATTAATCTGAGCAACGGCGAACGCATTACATTCCGTTTTAAGGGGGTGGTAATGAAATAAAATTAAAACTCCTTGATAAAGAAACTCTCGAAGAATTGATTCAAGGTTTCCGACTTAATTACCTTAGGATCGCCAGAAATCTTAAGTGTATAGGTAATGCCTTCTTTCTCAATATCCATGGCCGCTTGTGATCCGGACAAAAGCTCGTGCGAGTAGTATACATAATGGGTCTCTCCCATTACGATCAACGCCAAACTATCTGTTTTGGGTTCCGCCTGGGCATCATCTGGATCCATAAAATCACGTGCGCTACCCACGCTTTTCATAACCATTTGCATAAAGCCACTAACCACTTTTGTTTTTACAATCTCCCAGTAATCCATGCCTTCTGTAGACGGTGTTTCGCCAAACAGAGCACCCATGTCTATCGATTTATTTTCTTCCTCATATTCTGTATCGCCTTGATCAAGGTCTTCTCCTTCATAAATTGTTTCATCAGGTTCCTGGATCATTACCTCTTCAACGGGTTCTTCAACGTCCATTTCAACAATTTCAGCCGTAACCTCTACGGATTCAACCATATCAATTTCAACTTCTACATCCATGTGCTCAGTTGCCATTTCCGCCTCTGCTTCCTCAGCTGTAGCCTCCATGTAATCAACACCCATTTCTCCATCAGCTTCTTCTGCGGGAGCTTCCTCGTATTCTTCGGGTATGTATTCGTCAGCTTCCATGGCATCTGCAGCCTCCATTTGTTCTTCGGAATATTCGTAGTCATAATCCCCCATATCATATTCGCCATCTGTTTTCGAAATGCTGAATGTAGCCTTGCCCTGCCCTGTGTAAATGGAAGATGAAACATTTCCCATTCCACCAATACCACTAAAACTCATGCCTGAAGTATAAAAATCCGAAACGCCATCAGGTATTTCAACGGCAAATTCTTCATTGTCAAAAGCTTGCCAATCCATTTTTCGAGTTTCTGTGGCGGTTTTAATATCGACCGCTCTAACGGTATATCCAGCTTTTCGATATTGCTCAACTAATCCAGACTTCCCACACAAATGACCCGCACCCACAGCAATAAACATCGGTTTATGTTTGAGCATTTTTAGTGTACGTTTTGCCATGATCTTATTTCTATCGAAAAATAAACGCTGATACAAATCATTCATCATCGCATTGGATGATGACGTCATGGTTTCATCCAGAAACGAACACACTTGGGTAAGTTCTTTGGTAGCATACGCCTCAATCAAACTCTCTTGAGAGCCAACAAACATTGCCGGGTCAACGTCCCAATCGTCTTTATCCAGAAAACTGATAATTCCCTTTTTAATTTCGGCTTTATCCATTTCCAGAATAATGTTAATCTGTTCAGAAAAGGACTCAATGCCGATTACTTCTTTTTCATTTTTCCGGGCATACTCTTGAAGAAACATGTCAACAAAAGTGCCTCGTTGATTTTTTTGCATATCCATGGCCATATCCAGGAACTTACCATAGAGAGTAAGAACGCGGTCGGCCAAGGTGTCTGCCTCAATTCTGCTTTCTACCTCGGGTGCTATTTCTTTTTCCGCAAAATCCTTCCATCCCTTTAAAATCTTTTTCGAACCTTTCAGTTGCTTCTTTAAATTCAAATTACCCATATCCAATTCAAACGCAGCTTCATCAGTCGCATCAATGGCGTAAAAGACACTGTCGTTCCAGCCAAAAACTTCTTCATTTTGAACGTGCATGGTGCCAAACAAATAGCTGCTCTTTTCAAGTCCGTTACCAGATATTTCGAACAATAGAGAGTTCTGAGCACTCGCCAATCCGCCGGTGCACAGAAATAGGATTAATGTTATTTTTTTCATTTTGATTAAAAAGCAATAATACAATATGTTACTTTGTCGCCATGCTCAAAACGACAGACAAATTTATATTTCTGATAATATTTAGTTTGCTTTTGTTTTTGGCGTTAAACCGACACTCAAAACACCAAACATTTAACTACCACGCAGAGTTGTGGGTAGACAAAGCGGGATATCAGGTGTTTTTACCAGCTTTGTTTTATTACGACTTTAATGCGGACGAATTCCCTGATGGTATACAACAGAAAATTGGGAACGGGTTTAGACTCGATCACAAAACCAACAAAGTACGGAGTAAGTACCCCATTGGTGTTGCCGTTTTACAACTCCCATTTTTTACTTTAGGTGCGCTTATTGACAAAATAAAAGGGGAAACAGAGTATTTGGGATATACGATTGTCCAGCACAAAATGATCGATCTCTCCACCATCTTTTATTGTGTTCTTGCCCTCCTTTTCCTCTTCAAGGCATTCATAAAAGAACACAATAGAAAAAGGATATACCTCCTACTCTTTCTACTCATATTCGCCTCCAACCTATATTTCTATATCACTCGCGATGCCGGGCTTTCTCATGCCTATTCGTTTTTTGTATTTACCCTCTTCTTTTATCACTTAAAACGCCTTGTTGAAGACAACATTCAAATTAGTAAACGGATCATTTATGCGTTGTTCTTTGCATCTCTAGGCTGTTTGATCCGGCCAAGCAATGTGGTATTATATCTTTTAGCAGGAATGGTATTTGTTGTGCCTCACGCCAAACAGATTTGGGCCAATAGACGAGATGTGTTGCGAGGATTGGGCCCCGGAATACTCCTGGCCATGGTGCTTCCGGTTGTGCAGTTGTTCTATTACAAATATGCTTTTGGAGACTTTTTAGCCTATAGCTATTCCGATGAATCGTTTATATATGCTCTAAAACCAAAGATTGCACGCGTTTGGTTTGCGCCCGGTAACGGACTGTTTTTATACAGCCCCATTTACATACTTGCTTTATGCGGTCTTCTTGTGCGATTTAAATCGCATAAACTTCAATCCATGTTATATGCTGCGTTGTTTCTTGGCGTAAGTTATTTGTATGCGGCCTGGTGGACTCCAGGTCTCGGTTGTGGTTATGGGCATCGAGGTTTTATCGAACTCCTCCCGTTCTTTAGTATTCCTATTCTATCTCTCCTTTATACCATTAAAACAACATCACTCCGAATTGGACTATCTGTCTTTGGCTTGTGTTATGTCTTTATTCTGGTTTATTTCCAATATCAATATGATGGTTGCTGGTACGGAAACGGATATTGGGACTGGGCAGAAATACCACGCATTTTGGGTTTGAACTGGAAATAATTAATGCAGAATTAATGGCCTGCGTTTGAAAAATTATGAGCACTTTTGTTCATACCAACATTGCGTACTTATATTGAAATACCCATCAACAATATTTTCTAAACTACCGAACAGTGGACCGTCGATTTTCTCGACTATGTCTGAACTTGCTAACGCAGAAAATGCCATCAACTTATCTCAGGGGTTCCCTGATTTTAATCCCGACAAACAACTATTAAAACTAGTCACAGAAGGGATGAAAAAAGGTTTTAACCAATATGCCCCTATGCCTGGACTGATGTCCCTAAGAGAGGTAATTGCTGAAAAAACAGAAAGCCTTTATGGAGTCAAATACAATCCTGAAACAGAAATTACGGTGGTTCCAGGTGCTACATACGGCATTTTTGCCGCTATAACTGCTGTTATCAAAGAAGACGACGAAGTCATCCTTTTTGAACCTGCTTACGATTGTTATGTACCTGCCATTGAATTAAATGGAGGTAAGCCGATTCGAATTGAACTCAAATTTCCAGATTTTAGTATCGATTGGTCTGAGGTTGCCAAACTGGTCAACTTCAGAACCAAAATGATCATTATCAATACACCTCACAATCCCAGTGGAAGTGTTTTGGGTGAAGAAGATATGAGACAACTGGCCAAGGTGGTTCACGGTTCAGACATCGTTGTTTTGAGCGATGAAGTATACGAGCACATCATATTTGACGGTCGTACACACCACAGTGCGGCGATTTATCCGGAATTGGCGGAGCGAAGTTTTATCGTTTCTTCTTTTGGAAAAACGTACCATACAACCGGATGGAAATTGGGTTACGTAGTGGCACCGGTGAACATGACAAAAGAGCTTAGAAAAGTGCATCAGTTTCTTGCGTTTAGTACAAGCACGCCCATGCAATATGCCTATGCTTCTATGTTAAAAGATCCAGCCACATATAATGAACTTCCCCAATTCTATCAGGAAAAAAGAGATTTTTTCGACGACTTGGTTCGAGGTTCGAGGTTTGAGGCCCTACCGTGTTATGGATCCTATTTTCAGCTCTTGAAATACAATAAAATTACCGATGAGGGAGATGAAGCCTTTGCGAAACGTCTTACGATTGAAAATAAAATTGCGTCTATTCCAATTTCTGTGTTCTATCGAAATAAGACCGATAACAACGTGCTTCGATTTTGCTTCGCAAAATCGAATGAAACCCTTGAGAAAGCTGCCGAAATTTTATGCAAGATCTAATCGTTTCTTTGGTTCAAACTACCCAGGTATGGGAGGACAAAACGTCCAATTTGAATCATTTTGACCGATTGTTAAAAGACGTTCCTAAAGCCGACCTGGTTGTTCTTCCTGAAATGTTTAACACAGGTTTTACGATGAATGCCGAGAAACATGCTGAATCGACCGGCGGTCAGTCTATTGAATGGTTAAGAGAACGGTCCGCGGAGCACCACTTTCACCTGGCTGCTACCTTAATTATAAAGGAAGAAGGCCATTTTTATAACCGATTTGTTATGGTATCGCCAACTGGCGAATTAGCATATTACGACAAGCGCCATTTGTTCTCAATGGCCGGAGAACACACCATTTTTTCTCCTGGGTTAGACCAACCGGTTTGGAGTGTAAACGGTTGGAATATTTCCCCTCAAGTATGTTATGACCTTCGTTTTCCTGTTTGGAGTAGAAATCGTAGTCAATACGACGTGTTACTCTATTCGGCAAACTGGCCAAAAAAGAGAATTAACCATTGGAAATTTCTTCTTCGGGCTAGAGCCGTAGAGAATCAATGTTATGTGGCCGCGGTCAATCGAATTGGCTATGATGGCAACGATATAGAATACAATGGAAATTCTATGATCGTAGATTTTGATGGAAATCATTTGTCCATAAACGAAGATGATAACACCATTTTAACATCAACCCTAAGTGCAGAGGCATTAAAACAACGAAGACAGGATTTTCCAGTTTTAAACGACGCCGATGTATTCGACTTACGTTGACTTTCTTGAAAAATTATAGACCAGGTTAACGACCCAGGATCGGCCAGGTTCTGGCAATCCTATCCGTTTATACCGACTTAGATTATCGAAATACGTTGCATTTAGCACGTTGTTTGCGATCAAGTTTACCTCTATGCCATTGGTAAAGTAAAACGACAAACTTGAGTTGACCAATTGATAACCTTCGGTTGGAATGTCGTTTCGTGGAACCCTATGTTGCCTGGTATAGTGAGCAATATTGGCTTCAAAATGAATCTCTTCGATCCCTTTGTTTTTATATTTCACAATCAGCTCCAAACCTGTTTTTATGGACAACGGAGCTACGAATGGTACGTATTCCTCCACCGTTAAGTTATTGATCTGAGTATATTCAGAAGTCGCGTAGAATTTTAGATCAGAGCGTAACTTGTATTCAATTTCTGCCTCAAATCCCACGTGCTGAGCAGCAGACTGCGTGTATTCGTATAACTGACCCGCTTCTGGATATGCATATACCTCGTCATTTACGATCAGTCTGGCATATTTCGATGACGGTTTGAGATATACAAAGTTGAAAAAATGATTAAAGTAACCCGACACGTTGATCAATAACCGCTTCTGTTCGTAGAAAAAACTCACGTCATTTTGAAGAGCTGTTTCAGGATCTAAATCCATATTCCCTTTTTCAAAACGAAACGCTCCGTGATGCAGACCGTTCGAGGCCAATTCATTTGCCTGCAACATCCGACTGGTTCTGGCAACATTTGCCTTTAAATGGATATCCTTTGTAATATCCTTGTTCACCCCTAAAGACAACGCCCAATTTCCAATGGTACGTTCAAAATCTCTATTTCTTAACGCTTGTCCGATCAATTCCCCGTTTCTGTAATAATCGGTTGACGTGCTATCAAATGACAAACCGTTTAACTCGAGGCGCACCCCTGTATGCAACTTCCAATTTGACTTAAGTTTTCGGTTATACAAAACATACACCGCAGCCATATAAGACGTATAGTCCGGTATGATAAACTCGTAACCCGAAATGGTGTTGGATCGATGTTGGGCCGAAATGCCAAGAATGGTTTTACTCAAGGAGTCTCTAATAAAATAGCGCGAATTGAGGGTAAATGTCGTTAACCCCAAATCCAACGCCATAAACTCCTGGCCATCTGAATTGTTAAAAGCAGCAGAATGAGGTTTTGCCCATTCTTGCCGTTGATTCATCTGGACTCCAGCATCGATTTCTAACCAGTTCTTTTTAATCATTATGTTGGAATGTCCAGAAAGAGTATAGTGTTTCACTGTTTGATAGGGAAATTCGATATTCGAAAAACTCCCATCATGAACCAGGTTCGATGCGTTTGGAACCCCAAAAGCTCCAGTAAAGAATCCAGATTGTTGCTGAAAGTAACCTCCATGAACATACCAGTACCCCCAATTTTTAGAAACTCCAAAATACCCATTCACTACCCGTTCATCAACAGCCGTATTCTTAAGCCGATTTTCATAAATAGGTAAAACCGTCGTCTGAAACACGAATTCGTCGGCCGGTACTTTGTAATCTCCAGCATTCATAAAACTGTATCTCAGTTTGTACCATATTCCTTTCTTATTGGCAGACACAAACGAACTTGACCTCCAGGAGTTGTTTACACTGTTAAAACTGACGTTTTGTCCCCCATTTGTTTGTTCTCTACCCTTGGGTAATTTAGGCCTGATGTTTATTACTCCACCAACTGCATCCGAACCATATAGTAAGGTGGAAGCCCCTTTAATTATTTCAATTTTGTCAGCATTGTTAACATCAATTTCAAGTCCATGATCACTTCCCCATTGCTGTCCTTCCTGTTTTATACCGTTGGTCGTTACCACTACGCGGTTTCCCTGTAAACCTCGAATAACAGGTTTAGAAACACCCACTCCGTTACTCAACGAGCCAATACCTGGTATTTTCTCAAGGTTTTTCATAAACGACGTACCTCCTTGCTGTTTAAGATAATGATTGTCGAGGTGAACAACCTGTAAGGGATTATTCTTTAAGGTAGATTTATCTAAAGAGCCTTCAATGACAACCTGGTGCAATTCATTGACCGACTCTCCCAATACGAAGTTTAAGTGAATTATGTCACCATCGACCAAAATATCTTGTTGTTCGGAATGGTATCCCCCACAGGTAATATGTAAGTGATAATGCCCAGTCTTTATGTTCTTAATAGAATAGGCACCATTCGAGTCAGTGGCAGCTCCCTGATGAGTTTCGTGAATAAACACACTTACCCCCTCTATAGACAAACCTCCTTCATCCAATATTTGTCCGGAGATAGAATGTTGCGCCCACACGCTTTGCGTATGACACAAACCAATAATCGAAAGAAATAAGACGAGTCTACTCAACGATAATGTCAATTTCAGCAACACTTAAATTACCATCACTGTCAAATGCACGAACAATGAACAGAAGCATACCCTGGCTTCCGGAGGCTGAAAAATCCTGATCAAACGAAAATGACTTGTCGTCTGTACCATCAAGATCTATGTCACCGTCAAAAATTGGCGGATAACCCTCACGACCTGGTTGGATTATTTCATACGTTATCTCTTTTAAATCTGTCTCATCTGTTACCTGGAAACGAATATTGAAGGTAGAGCCAATGGGTGTTTTGATTGTTGGCGGTAATGAAACGAAAATGGGCTGGGTGGATTGAAGAATGTCAAATTTAAACACCTTGACCTCCGATCGGTTTCCACTAACGTCGAGTGCTGAAACTTCCATATGATATGGACCAGAAGCCGCATTGCCAGGAATAAAAAATGACACCTCAACCTGGTCTTGTTTATCTGTCAGTTCCACAATTTTAGAATCTGAGTGTCTTAGGTTTGCTTTTTGATGGCTATGGCCTGCAAAGTTTTCATGAATTTCAAAAAACGCTTCAGACAGTTCCAGATTATCCGAAAAAGAAGTCGTCATTTTTAAACTATCCCATGCTTCAACCTGCTGGCCATCGATCAAATTTAAACTGGTGATTTTTGGTTATTGATTATCCGATGTAGGACCATCATCGCTGCAACTGCTTAACATTACCACCAGGGTTGCAGTCGCTAAAATAAATATTGATTTCAATTTTGTACAATTAAGATTAAGCCAAATGATTAGTTGGAATACGAACGGCACTCTTTAGACCCAAAGTCGGCCAAAGAGAATAATACAAATCGGTTATCCAACCACTGGAGGTGACCTTCCTGTTCGTGACAGGCTCATCGAATTAGAGGCCTGATTTTGGACAAAACCAGGTACTTGAATACATTGATTCGATACGGCCGTAGCCTTAAACAATGGAGTTGTTACGGTGTGAGCATGCACGAGCACACATAAATCACATACATCGTGTTCGTGATGTGGCGCACAAACATGTTCCTCGCTTATGTCACAAACTTCCTCAACATCTTCATGAATGTGGTGATAAACGTCTGCAAACTGAACCGTACTCCATAACAGGAGTAGGACAATGGAAAAGATATGATTAAAGCGGCTAAGCACTATTCAAAGGTAATCGGATTACGATTATCTTTCATACTCAAGCGCCGCCTTGACGAATTTGACAAAAAGAGGATGTGGACTGGCCACTGTACTCTTAAGTTCAGGGTGAAATTGGACTCCTACAAAGAACGGATGATCTGTAAGTTCCAGGATTTCCACCAGACCAGTTTCTGGGTTGATACCCGTCATTTTCATACCGCTTTTCTCGTATTGATTCATATATGAGTTGTTAAACTCATAGCGATGTCGGTGTCTCTCTTGGATACTAGTTTTGCCATAGACTTTGTGCACTAAACTCCCTTTATCTAATTCACAATCATAGGCACCAAGCCGCATAGTTCCACCCTTCTTTTTGATCTTCTTCTGGTTCTCCATGATATCGATAACCGGGTGTTTGGTTCTGGCGTTCATTTCAACACTGTGGGCATTTTTCAATCCCAGTACATTTCTGCCATATTCGACCACAGCACACTGCATACCGAGGCATATTCCAAAAAACGGAATCTTGTTTTCCCTTAAGTATTTTATGGCTTCAATTTTTCCATCAATGCCTCTCCCTCCAAATCCAGGAGCAACCAGAACCCCATTGAGACCACTAAGCTTCTCTTCAATATTTTCGCTCGTTAACGTTTCAGATTGAATACTACGCACATTTACCTTGCACTCATTGACAGCACCGGCATGATTAAACGCCTCACTAATCGACTTATAGGCATCCTGAAGTTCAACGTATTTTCCAACAAGGCCAATATTTATTTCTGATTTTGGGTGATCCAATTTGAACAGAAAATCCTTCCACCTGTCCAACACCGGTTCGTTTTTCGTACTCAATCTCAGTTTGGCCATGGTTACCTTGTCTAGCTTTTCCTTTAGCATGACTAACGGCACTTCATAGATGGTATCTACATCAATAGACTCAATAACCGCATTTTGGTTGACGTTGCAGAACAAGGCTATTTTTTTTCGAATATCAATGTTCAATTTGTGCTCTGTTCTACAAACGAGTATATCGGGTTGAACCCCGAGCTCTTGAAGTCCTTTTACACTGTGCTGAGTAGG
>CAYZWM010000038.1:0-22739 GCA_964482155.1 uncultured Chitinophagaceae bacterium
CGAACCCTTGGGAATCATAGTGGCTTTTTTTCTGGCACTGGTTTCGATAAACACCTGAAAATTTTGCCCCCTTCTTAAGTCGGTCGGAACCGAGTCGTTGTCGACAAAATGAAGGTCAATTCGAAACTGACCCTGATCAATGGTAGGAAACACTTTGTGTACCGTCATTGGATAAACGTGATCTCCTGATCGAACAAACGCCATTTGCCTTAATAATATGCGCCGTAAGTAGTGTTGGTCGACACTGGCTCTAATCTGGAAGGTATTGGGGTCGTCGATTCGGCCAACCGTTTGGTTTCTACCTAGGGCCTGGCCCACTTCGTGAGTAAAGGAATTTAACTGGCCACTTTTGGGAGCCAGAATAGACAGGTTCTCTAACTTGTTTTTAATAATGCCAAGGTTGCGTTCCATCATTAAAATCGAAGCATCTATTCGCCCAATTTGCAGTACTTGGTAGTTTAAGTCTTCCACCATTCGAACCTTCTCAGTCTCCACTTTCCGAATCAGATAATGATAGTTCGTTTTACTTTCAAAAAACTGCTGATATGGAATGACCTTCGATGCGAACAGACCAGAATCGACCAGATAGGTTTGCGAGGCAAGTTCTAAACGGTTCTTAAAATCCGTCAACTGATCTTCTGTTCGTCGTTGGTTTTGGTATAGAGCTATTCGAGTGTTTCTCAGGTTGTTTATCTGCTCGACTATTTGCGTTTCACGTTGCATAAAATCCAACGTAACAGACTCGTTGGTTATGACCAACAAAACGTCTCCTGCCTGAACCATCTCACCTTCTTCTTTTACTATTTGCTGGATCACGCCACCTTCCTTGGCATCTATCAATACTGTCGATATGGATTCGGCAGATCCGTTCACGAGAACAATCTCCTGAAAATCGCCATAACTCACTTCGGCCGTTCGCGCTTTTTTGGAATCAATCGTGGTCGTAATATTATTTGAGCGAATAATAAGAATAACTAAAAATTGAACAACAAAAGTTATCGTTAGGATGAAGCCTATTTTCTTTTTATTAAACCTCTTTCGCACAATCGCTTTATCCATTATTTGTATGAATCAATTCCGTAAACGTAATACAAAACCGTGCCAAGAGACTAACATGCTGAAACTCAATTTTTTAGTCGAAAACTAAGACCGTTCCAAAGAGAAATAACTGTGTGAATACGGACAATAAGTGTTCGTTTCCGAACATTGCATATATCATTGTAGTATGGAAATCTTACGTCATAAATCAATTTGGATCCTCGATGATGACCAGGCCATATTGTCTTCATTGGAGATTCTGTTAACCGATGTATTTAAATCGGTTACGTTGTGGTCTGAGCCCTCTCTGTTACTCAACCGTTTGGAAAAGGACCAACCGGATATTGTGCTTATGGATATGAACTACAGTCCAGGCCATGTTGATGGTCGGGAGGGACTCGATTTACTTATTCAGATTAAAACCAGGTTTGAACAAATTCCAATTGTGGTTATGACCGGATACAGCGATGTACATATGGCTGTGGAAAGTATGAAAATGGGGGCTTCGGACTTTGTGAACAAGCCGTGGTCAAATGAGCGATTGGTCGTCACCCTATCCAATGTAATTAAACTCCAATCGAGCCAGCTAAAGTTACGGCAATGGAAAGCCTCAGAAACGAAGTCCAGTACAAACTTCGACACAAATCTAGGAATGATAGGGGTTTCGAAGGCCATTGAAACTGTACGGCAAGAGATTCGTAAAGTCGCTACGACGGATGCCAATGTTTTTCTTTTAGGGGAAAACGGAACAGGCAAGGGGTTAGCAGCTAACGCATTACATCAACTATCCAAAAGGCGGGAACAACCGTTTATTAAGATCGACCTGGGGTCAATACACAAGGAACTGTTTGAAACCGAGTTGTTTGGAGCCAAAAAAGGGTCGTATACGGGTATTACTGCAGACAAGCCCGGACGAATGGGGTTGGCACATGACGGGACCTTGTTCTTAGATGAGATTGGAAATTTATCAGTAGCCCTTCAAGGGAAATTACTCTCCGCTTTACAAAACAGAGAAATCACTCCTGTAGGGAGTACGAAAAAAGAAAAAATCGATATAAGATTAGTGTCAGCGACTAACATGAGCATAGAGAAACTCATGAATGAAGAGGTGTTTAGGCAAGATCTTCTTTATCGCATTAATACCGTAGAAATCAACCTGCCTCCTCTGCGAGATCGTATTTCAGATGTACCGTTATTGTTGGACTATTTCTTGGCAAAATTGAAGAGAAAGTATCAAAAGGATGCTATGGAAATGTCCAAATCAGCCTATGCTGATGCCATGAACTATAGTTGGCCTGGGAATATTCGTGAGCTGGAGCATGCCGTAGAACGTGCCATCTTAATGAGCGATAAAGGGTATATTGGAGCTGAAGACTTGCTTATACAAAGCCGAAGAAGGTCTACCCGAGATGTTCGTAACCCGTTAAACCTTGCTGAAACAGAGGAGAAATTAATTAAGCAGGCATTGGTAAAATACGCAGGAAACATTACGAAAGCCTCCAGGGAACTAGGGATAACTCGTACCGCGTTGTATCGACGCCTTGAAAAATACAATCTATGAAGGTGGTCAACTATTTTGGAGTCAAACTTCTGTTAAGGGTTTTCGTGCTTCTAGGAATCACTGTTTTTTTAGGTGCGATATTCGGACAGGAAGAGTGGTTTTTCTCTCAAATTGTATTGATTGCGATATGGGTTGCTTTAAGTGTTGAAATAAGTCGATTTGTACATCGCAGCAATGGAAAGATTGCCACATTTATCGCCAATATAAGATACAATGAATTGGCCCAACGGAATTCGGGAGAAGTCAAAGATGAGGTCTTCAAAAACCTCGATAAAGCGATGTCAGATATTGTCGAAGAACTGGCCCATTACAAAGCCAGGGAAGCTACGGATAAAGAACTTCGGGCTACTCTTTTAGAAAGCCATCCATATGGTTTGTTGGTTTACGATCAGTTAGGAAAAGTGCATTTTCAGAATGACAAATTTACAGAGTTAACAGAAGTTCCGGCCATATCAGGCATAGAGCAGGTGAAACCACACCGACCAAAATTTTACGAGGATATCTGCCAACACCAACTATCAAAATCACGGTTTATGTTAGATGCCAGGCCTGGCGATGATAACGTGAAGTGTACGTCGGAAAAACGAGTAATGAATGGTCGAGAATTTTACCTTCTAAGGGTGATGCCCGAAAAGCATGTAACCGAAGTGGACGAACAAGAGCACTGGTTGAACCTGATCAAAATGGTTAATCATGAAGTCAGAAATGGGATTACTCCAATGATATCGCTGTCCGAAAGCTTGTTAGCACGGGTAGATGAAGTGTCAGAGGGTAGTAGGGACGTATTCACAAGAGGGTTGAAAACGATAAAAAGTAAGGCATCTGATTTGGCGCGTTTTTCGGATGAATATCGAAGAATTATTCAAATTCCGCCACCAAATAAAGTGCTTACTACATGGATGGACTTATTGAATGAGGTGTTAGACGCACAATCGTCAGCATTCATGTCGACGTTGAAATTCGATGTTGTTGGTGACGCGCTTAAAGATTCGATTAAAGTGGATTCAGGACAAATGGTGCAGGTTTTTGTAAACCTCATACGCAACTCACTTACAGCACTCCAGGATGTGAAATCCCCGCACATAGTATGTTCGGTGAATAGAGAGAAATTGGACTATGTGATCCAATTTAGTGACAATGGTAGCGGGATTAACAAAGTGGACATTTCCTCCATTTTTGTCCCGTTCGTATCAACACAAAACAATGGATCGGGTATTGGATTGAGTATTTGCCGAAAAATTATTCAAAACCACGGCGGCACGATCAGGTTGTTACCGACCACACAGGAAGGCACAACCTTTATAATCCGAATACCGGCAGTTGCATAGTCATGTATTGACTCATTGATCGTCTAGTACGTGTTCTGTATTTATAGTTAATTCTTAGGATTAAAGAACGCTGTAGATTGCACCGTAAATGAATAAAAATATGTTTAAGATTTTAGTGGCCATACCGTTGGTATTATTTTTTTCTAAATTGGGAGGTGAAATGGATCACAACGAAATCCCCACAAAAGCTCAGGATATTTCTCCCTTATTGATTAGTGAGAAAGTACCCGCACTAAACTTGGTTTCCACAGACAATAAGATTGTATCGTTTGCCGAAGTGCTTAAACAAAAACCAGCAGTGGTTCTTTTTTATCGCGGCGGATGGTGCCCATATTGCAACGCCCACCTTTCAAGAGTGGCAAAAGTTGAACAGGAAATTCTTGACCTCGGGTACCAGGTGATTGGAATTAGTCCGGATTCGCCCAAACACCTGATGGAAACGAGTAACAAGGATTCCCTGGGTTACCAATTGTTTTCAGATGGAAATGGTGAGCTCATGAAGGCCATGGGAATAGCGTTTCAGGCTCCAGAAAAGAAGAAGGCGAAGTTGGACCGTTATTCGGAGGGCGAGAATTCAGGTTTATTACCTGTACCTTCTCTTTTTGTTGTAGATCGGGATGGAACCATTCTATTCGAATACATCAGCCCAAACTACAAAAATCGAATTTCAGCACCTATGTTGCTGGGAATTTTAAAAGAACTCAAGAAGAAAGGCTAGATGCGCGTTTACTATCTGGTTTTAAGCACGTAACCGGATCCATAGATGTTTTCTAAGGTCAGGTCTGTGGGTTTTAAATATTTACGAATTTTGTACAAATAGGTGTCCAGGCTTTTAGAGGTATACATGTCGTTTCTTCCCCAAATGGTTTCTAAGATATAGTTTCTTGGAACCACTCGTTGACCTGATGCCATTAAAACAGATAAGATTTGATTTTCGATTCGATTGATTTTCTGACTTCCATTGGGCCACGCAATGATTTGTTGTGAACTGTCTAGCGTGAGATTTCCTATTTGAAAATGGGCTATCTCTGTTTCGTCATATCCCTTTACGCGAATCAATAAAGCGCGGATGCGCAACAGGAGTTGGTACACCTCAAAGGGCTTTACGATGTAATCGTCGCAACCCACATCAAAACCTGTTATGATGTCCGATTTGAGTGATCTGGAGGTGATGAAAATGACGGGTATCTTCCTGTTCTTATTTTTTATCTTTTTTGCAAGCTCGATTCCGTCCATTCCTGGAAGCAAGATATCAAGAAGGCATAAGTCAAAGTTTCCATTATCAAATTTTTGCCAGGCAATTTCTCCGTTTTTAACCCAGGTCACGTCATAGTCGTTCGAAGAAAGCTGGTCTTCTACTAAAAAACCCAAATGGTCGTCATCTTCGACCAACAAAAGCTTACCTGCTGTCATGGCTTTTACTGATTGGGAGTTTGATAATCACTTCGGTCCACTGGTTCAGTTCACTTTGAATTTGTATAGTACCATTGTGTAATTCAATGATTTTTTTGGAGTAGAACAGTCCAAGGCCCATACCGGTATTCGACTGAACAAATAGGTCTTCAGATCGGTAGTATTTTTCAAAGGCACGAGAAGCCTGAGCCTTGGTCATGCCGATTCCATGATCGCGTATGGTCAACTTAATTTGGTGATCTTCAATGCTGGTAATAATTTCGATTTTGGGTTGATCTTTTACATATTTTAGGCTGTTATCAATGATGTTAGTGAGTACGTTTAGCAAGTGAATTTTGTCACATTTCACCACATCCAACTCCGCGTTGAGATTCCATAAAACGGTAACACCTCTTTCCTGAAACGTAATTTCAAACACCTCGGTGGTCAACCTCATTAAATCGTGTAAAGAATGAATCCCCATGTCCAGCTCAAGTTCATTGGCCGAGAGTTTGTTAATTTGGAAAAGGGTTTGAATGTTTTTCTTAATACGGTCTGTTTCAAAACTCACAATCGTCATCAGCTTATCGAGCTTTTGTTTGGGTAAGTTGGCATCAAAATTTTCTACGGCCAGTGAAAGATTAGTCACAGGTGTATTGAACTCATGGGTCATCAGGTTGATAAACTCAGACTTCAATTGATTCACTTTTTTGACCTTTTTTATGGATTGGTAGTTTCGAATAAACAGGAATAAGATTAAAGCGCCTAAAGCCAGGGTAGCTAAATAAAATGACCGATGATTAGCCGCGAGACTCCATTGGGTGTTTTTGAACCCAAGTTCCAAACGCAGATCAGGCATTAACCTTGAACGATATAACACGACATCTTTTCCCAAAAGCATGTGATCCTGGTCGATATTTCCTTTTTGATAAATGACCTGGTCATTGTGATAGATTCGGTATACACAGTTTTCGCCGCCTTCTATAGATCGAATGCTTTTGGTAATTAATGAATCCAGGAGGGTCGAATCAACCAGTCGTTCACCGTCTTCACTCAAAATGTAATTCCGGTATATTTTCAACACATACTCTTCATACGGGTTGATACTCTTATTGGTCGTGTCCGGATTTACCGGAGTGAATTCAAAATCAAAACGGAGATTGATTTTTGTTTCTGTGTTGAATCGATAGGTGGAGAACGAGTAATCTTCCAGGCTTGAGTGACTTACTATGGTATCAAGCCGATTGGTATCGTAGGCGGTAAGATTGGATTCTTCATCCATGTTGGGATGCAGTAAATAGAAGGCCCTGTTTTTAGGCACCAGTTGTTGTGCTTCCGAGCGATAACAGTAATAGTAGTTCTCAAGTTCATTACCAATGTGATCCACCCGGTTTAACATCAAGTTTTCGAACTCCGCGCTGGTACTTTCAATGTGACGAAGAATTAAGCGGAATTGAAAAAACAGAAGCAATAAGCTGGCGACAATAGGAAATACAATCAACTTCAAATTTGACATCGTTTCAAAATTAGAGTAAAATGAACATAATCTTACAAGAGCCTGGTCATTTGAGATTGTTTTGAGATTGTTTCAGTTTGTTTTGTCAAGTTGTTGAAATTCAGATAGTTAAATTCGAAATCTAATTTAGGAATAATGAAAGCAACATATGTACTCGCAACCATTCTATTTGCACTTTTAGCCCAGTATGCCCAAGCTCAGGACTACAGCTTTACCCACGACAACAGTCAATATAATGAACTGGTTAATCCCACAATCATTTCCAAAGAGTTAGATCCAGCATTATCCTATGGCGCTGCGCTCGAAGAGAAGTTTTCAGATATATGGGACTTTGATTTCTTTGGAGAGGCGATGAAAATGGACTCCATATTTGTTGGTACAAGTGGTTTTGTGTTGATGCAGTCGTCGAACGATTTATACATTGTTGCAATCGACCCTTTTGTCTATACCGTCAGTAAACATGATACGAGTTCAAGCATCTCCTGCGGCATAGATATAGTCAATGGCATTAAGTATTTTGTAGTTCAGTGGAAGAACGTAGAGTCTACTGATTTTCCAGGTAAAATAATGAGTATCCAGGTAAGAATAAAGGAGGGAAGCAATGACGTGACTTTCCATTATGGAAACAGTGATATTCCGAATGGTTCGGCTACATCCGAAGGTGTTCAGGTCGGTATGTTTCTTCTTAATGCAGATTTTCAATTGGTAAAATTGATAACCATTTCAGGCCAACCTGACAATCCTACAGGAAACAGCGGAAGCTTTGCTTATTTACAAGGCTACCCTGCCAATGGAAAGAGATATATACTCGAAAACAACAACAACAGTGCGGTGGAGGAAATACAAACAAAACAAGCTCTGGTTTATCCAAATCCAACGCAAGGGGAATATTCTCTAGTTCTAGACAAAGTCTATTCGGAGGTAACGCTTACCGTGCGATCAACAATTGGAGAGGTGATATCAACCGAGGTGTATAATAACGTAGCTCAAATATCGTCAGAGTTTGATGGGGCTTCAGGACTTTATTTTCTGGAGTTATTGTCAGAATACGCCACCTGGCGAGTCGTTAAGCTATGGAAAGAATAGTTCATACGGTTGCATAAACCGATGTAAGCTATGTGCTTACCTTACTGCCTCTTGTGCGATACAAGAGGCTTTTTTTATTAACCTGAGCTTGAAAAGATTGGCGGAACCTGGGTTACAGGCGATAGGCCATCAAAACACGTCCACTGTAGATGTCTTTGCGATCGACTCCGTACAAGCCATCTATAAGGCCAATACCAAAACTGGTTTCAATGTTTAGTTTTTTGATCCCGCTAAATGATGCTGTGGTCACCCAATTATAACGGTAATCTTTTGAGTCGTAATAATCAATAAATAAAGAAGTCGCAAAACGGAGTTTACCACTTCCCTGTTGCTCAATTTCTATCCGAGCACCGGAATAATTGAGGGTGTCAATTTTGGGCTTTGATTGATTGCGATAGCCGTTTAAGGACAAACTCATTTTAGATCCTTTAGCTGAGATCATGGCATTATAGAAGACGTTTTCTACAGGCGCATCTCCTTTGTTAAAGTCAATCTGACTCCGTGTATAATTGGTAATTATGGAAAGGTTGGTTTTTTTGAGTTGTTTGATATAAATCATGCCTACGGAGCTTACACTCAATTGATTGTTTGTCCTAAAAATTGAATCCGGATGATTGTTTCCCTGTTCGTATGGAGCATGTTGGGCAAAAAAGTTTGGGCCTTTTTTAAAGCTGGTTCTTGCCGAAATACCATACCCTTTCATGGTGTTGGTATTTTCTTGAATATGAGTAATGTTATCTGAGAAATGTTTGTAGAAAAAGGTGGTGTGTAACCTTCTTTTAAAGAATTTTCGATCCAATTGAGCTTTGTACTCGTCATAGCCATTTCTCATATACGGATTAGATACATTCATAAACCCCGGATAGATGCGTTGTCCTACTACTTTTAATTTGGACTGGGCATCCAACCGATAACGCATTTCTGTTCCCAAAGCCAACTGATTCAATCGTTGCTCGAGAAAAGAAGGCCTGTTTATTTCTGCTTTAGGAAGCTTTGTATTATCTGTGTATACCGAATGTGCGGTGTTGATCTTAACCGTGAGTTTCTTACCGATTTGCTGATCCAAAGAAACCGTTTGGACAAAGTTGCGTTTGGGTTCCGTCTCTGTCGCGTTGTCCCATATCGAGGTATTGGAGACCTCAAAACTTCCTCTAGCCGATTTTCGCTCAAACAATATGCCCTGTACATTCCGGTTAAACTCCGGATTGGGTTGATTGAGTCCAAACGTATTAATTTGATTATTGAAGGTTTTGCCACCTACGATTTTAAAGTGATTTTTCCCTGATGTAAATCCAGTATTTAATCCTTTAACCGGTGTTCCGTTAAGAGAAAGTCTGGAGAAAAACGGGTAATTAATACCCAGTTCAAAGTAGTCGACGCTGTTAAGCAAATTGGCTAACTTCTTACTCTTAAATTTTTCGGCGGCCTTGTCTTTTAAGAAGTTTGGGTTGGCATATTCTTTATTTAAGTTTTTAACCTTATCGCCATAGTTTGAATCCAATGATTGAACAACGGTGTAAATAGAATCCATCAATTCATACTTCCTCAACAGGTCATCGTATTGAGCTCTTCGCTTTACGTATTCGGCATATTTTGCTGAGTCAAATCCTGAAACACGATCTGAATTGAGGTGATTGTCCAAATTGGTCATGGAATCTTTTTTGTTTTCAATACGCTGTGTAATTCCATTTAACCGATTGCGCTGCTTTTGCTTAAGGGCGTCCACTTTTCCCTCGACATTGATTTTGTCTTTAACATTGACATTCGGCTTGTCAGGAGCATTCGGAATTTTGTTTTTCGCCTTCTCTTCCAAATTCCCAAGTTGATTTTCCAGATTGTCCAGCTTCGTTTTTTCCTGACTTAGGCGGTTTTTTAACCTGGATTTTTGTTTTCCGAGTTCTGATTTCTTTTGTGCAAGAATTTCTTTTTTCTTGGTTGCTCCCTGTAATTTGGCATATGCCTTTTGTCTTAAATTGTTTTTGAATTGCTCTGTGTTAAAACGAATATTAAAACTGTTCGAGTTGTAAAACGTGTTGTCTTCTGTGGTTACAAAAAAGTCTACCGTAAAAGGTAACGTGCCTACTTGAACCGTAGGGTTTCCATAAAAGCGACTGTACATCATTTCACTCACCGTAAACGGATCTTGATAATTAGTTACAAAGGATTCGGATACGATTTCACCCGAAAACGACGTACTTGATTTGACCCGATCCTTTATCTGAACTATCGAAGATTTGAGACCACCTTTAAGAGAATCTTTCGATCCTTTGAATGAAGGGATGTCACCAATGATGTCTTTGAATGAGAGTTTAAGAAGAGAGTCTCTATACACACCAAACTCGTCCTTTTTTGCATTAATTTGGGTGGATGCACGGCTTTTAAGTGAATCTTTTTGGTCGAGGGTGTTTTGTTTAATACCCTCTTTTTGCTCCTTGATTTTTTCCTTTTTTAAGTTGAACTGGTCAGTTACCTGTTGTTTTTTTTCGTCTACTTTATTCTTGATCTCGGTATTTAAGCTGTCTTTGTTAGGTGTTTCGATGTGCGGCTTTTCGATCTTTGGGGTTTTGATTTGGCCAAAGGATGCGAGGTGACTTAAAAGAAACACAGTAAATAGAAGGGTGACACGGGTTCTAGCGCCGATGGATATTTTTATATCTGGTTTCCGAATGTTTGTGGTTTGGTTCATCAAACGGTTAATGTTGGAATGGGTAAAGATACGAGAAAAGTAGAAAATATTTTCCAGTGAAAAGCCCCAAATCAAAACCACTAGATTTAACTAGTTACTTTCTGCCTCGGAAAACTGAGGGGTCAATTTGACAAAGAGAGGTAAAGCAATCGTGTCAAATGCAAATTTAAAAAGGATTTCGATGAGCTACAATTACATATGACCAACGTTTTACGGGTATAAGGAGCGATTAAAGGACAATATATTTAGCTTTGGTTAAGTATAAATAACCAATAAAACCTTAAAAGGATACCAATGAAAAACCAATTCTTAACGATTCTATTCGTAACGTTTACCATCAATTCATTCGCACAAAGTAAGACTTCCAAACTAAAAATTTATGGAGGTTTTGGGTTTCAACAGTATTCTGGAGATTTGGGTAATGGCTTTTACCAATTTGGTGAGGCAAAATATGGAGCCGGTAGTTTAGGCGTTGACTATGCCCTAAACAAGTCGTTTGAGATAAGGGCCTTTTCAACATTAGGAGACCTTGGATATTGCCAACCCAAGGAAATAAGAAATCATTACGCGGAAGCCGAACATGCACATGGGAAACGGCCGGAAAATGAAAATCTAAACTCTAGAATGGTATCAGGCATAATCGCGGTCAAATATAAATTTGCGAATGACTACTTTCTCCCTGAAACCAATAGACTTTCTCCATTTATATATGCCGGTGTTGGGATAAATCGAATTACCGATATTATGAAAATGGAATGTGTCGTTCCGGGGACTTATTATTCGCTGAATATGGGGGCAGGTTTTGAATATCGATTAACGAAATCGATGTATGTGGGTTGTACGTTAAGTTTCGGTCGGTTTACGTCAGATGGCCTCGATTATGTTGTCCGAAACAGCAACGATATGTACATGCAAAATTCTGCATTGATCGGATTTTATCTTTAGAATTTGGATCTCTTGCAATGGTTCGACGCTATTTTTCTGGCGACTTAAAACCGATTCGCTTTCTTGGTTCATTCTGATCCTTTACCAATTGTCTGAGATACAAAAAGACTTGATTGATCTTTTGATCCTGTCCACCCAATCGTTTTTCCAAGGCATTCATCTTGATGATTAGGTCTTTATTATTTAGTAGCATTTCACGCATTTTGACAAAAATTTCAATGATGCGAATACTCAGGTATTTCGCTCTTTTGCTACGTATTACATTGGCTAATTGAAGTATCCCGTGTTCCGTAAATGCAAGCGGTAAATACCGAGTGCCTCCTCTTCCAATCTTTGAGGTCACAAATTGTGACCTCAAAGATTCAAATTCATCCTGGGTCAATTCGAACATAAAATGGTTTGGGAAAATGTCAATGTTTCGTTTTACTGCCTGTTTGAGTGCCTTGGTTTCTACTCCATAGAGTTCAGCCAAGTCTTTATCAAGCATAACTTTTAGACCTCGAAGTAGGTAAATCTTGCTCAAGATAATTTCCTCCGGAATGGGGGATTGGGGATTTTCTTTCATGAATCGGTTGGTTTGGATCCACTAAAATAATGCCTTCGTTTCAAATAATACCAAAACGGAGCTTAAGCTTGAATTAAACAGGGGTTTTATCCGAGCATCTTTTCGCCTGTGGCTAAGGCAGCGCTGGTCATAATATCCAGATTACCCGCATATTCGGGTAAGTAATGACCGGCACCTACAACCTGAAGAAGAACGGACGTCTTCAATCCACTAACCTCACCAATGCCTTCAATAAAGACTGGCTTGTCTTTGGGTATTTCCTCAAATTGCACTTCCTGGTGGAGGGAATAACCTGGGACGTATTTCTGAACCTCGGCAACCATTTTATGAATGCTTGCTCTGATCTCTTCCTGGTCTCCCATTTCACTTAGGGTAAAAACAGTATCTCGCATAACCATTGGTGGTTCTGCAGGGTTTAAGATAATAATGGCTTTTCCTCGAGTCGCACCTCCTACCTGCTCAATAGCAGCAGCCGTAGTTTCCGTAAATTCGTCAATATTGGCTCGCGTACCTGGTCCTGCAGATTTACTGGCTATGGAGGCCACAATTTCACCGTAATGCACCTTGGCAACACGGTTAACCGCAGCAACCATTGGAATAGTAGCTTGTCCACCACAAGTAACCATATTGACATTAGGCATGTCCAGGTTTTGATCCATGTTGACCGGTGGAACCAAAAATGGGCCAATTGAAGCGGGTGTCAGGTCGACAACCTTTTTGCCAGGGAATGCCTTGATTTTAGAGTAATTATAGTGATGCGCTTTTGCCGAGGTAGCATCGAAGACAATTTTTATATCCTCCCATTCCGACATTTTAATAAGTCCATCAATGCCCTCATGTGTTGTTGCAACTCCCATTCGCGCGGCACGCGCCAACCCGTCCGAATTTGGATCGATACCTACCATAACCGACATCTCTAATTTTGTAGATGTACGAAGTATCTTAATCATGAGATCAGTTCCAATATTTCCGGAACCAATTATTGCCGCTTTTAATTTCATAAATGGAAATTGAATAAAGGGCAAAATTAGCCTACTTAGGGTTTATTCATGATGTTTTTATAGCCATCTTCAAATTTGAATGTGTTTAGCTCCTCTTCGGAAAAGGATCTGGCTTGCCGCTGCTGTTCGTCCCATATTTCCAAGCGATTCAATACAGTGGTGAGTTCAATTCGGCCATTGATCAATTCCTGCTTTATCATTTCCATTGCAAGTCCTATCTTGTTCCTCCATATGAAAACGCACATACATATACCCAAGCCCTGTCACGAAAATTGGGATGCAATGACGTCAGAGGAAAAAGGCAGACACTGTACCAAATGCGAAAAAACAGTGTTTGATGTCAGTACCTGGACGGATCTGGAAATTAACAAAACCTATACCGACAACGATCAAAATATGTGCATTCGAATTCCAGAAGAAAGGCTTTCCCCTACGCCAATTCCGATGTCAAGAACCAAACGGTGGAAATATTACGTCGCAGCAGGCATTGCTAGTTTTTGGTTTATGTTCAAGGCCAATAATGCCAGCGCTCAATCCGATTCTACGGCTCATAGCCAGGAGCCAGATACCCTAGCGTCAGATAACAAAATTGCCAAAATGACCATAACTGGCGTAGTGCGAGACAGTTTGAATAGTAAAACAGGGATGCCATTCGCAGACGTTATGTTAAAAATAAACGGTGAAGCGGTAATCAGAGTTACGACCGATGAAAACGGTAAATTTCAAATCGATTGGAACGATTCTATCTCATTAAACGACACGTTTCAACTTAACGTTGACTATGTTGGTTATACCTCTGTGGTAAAAGAGTTTACACCACGCGACAGCATTATGAGCGAAATTTATTTGGAAGAGGCGCATATCTGTTTGAACGAAAAGGTAATTGTGGTTGGTCGTCGCGAACGAGAGTACTTCGCTGGAGCACCATACATTACAATGGGCGTCATGGTCACTAGTTCAGGCTGGAAGACAATTAAACGTCCGATGTTGGATGAATTTGATACCAAGACGTATCATCACGATGACTTGGAGCGTTACAATTTAGGAAGATAAACACCAATGGAAGACCTGCATATACCAAAACCATGTCATGAAAACTGGGATAAAATGACGCCCAATGAACAAGGAAAACAGTGTAATAAATGTGTTAAAACGGTTTTTGACGTGACTAATTGGTCTGATCAAAAAATCGAAAAGACATACCAAAACAATGGAGGTAGTTTATGCATTCATATACCGGAAGAACGGCTTCCGCAAATTCACCAGAAAACCAAAAGAAATTGGAGATACATAATCATCGTTTCCTTTGCCGCATTCTGGTTGTTTTTCAAAAACAATATAGTCAAAGCGCAAAACCCATCAACGGCAACGGTTAAAGACAAAGATTCAACACACAATATCATCAATATGGTGCTGACCGGTACCGTAATGGACAGTTTAGAGGCTCAAAATGGCGTTGCACATGCTACAATTGTCGTAACCAAAGGGAAAAAAATCATAGGTGGAGGATTGACCCAAAGCAATGGGAAATTTAGGCTGGAGATTAAAGATACGCTGGAATCGTCGGACCGAATAACCCTGGAAATCCTACACATATCCTATGAAACCATTACACGCTCTTTTGCACCGAAAGACAGTATTGATACCGAAGTCTATTTAACCGAATCGCACATCTGTATGAAGGAAGCGGTTATTTTACTGGAAAAATACGAACTGGACACAAGTGGTAAACGCAAACGAATTACAACTATAATGCTTGGTGGTGTTACCAGTATGAGAGGGGTGGTGAGCGGGTTAAATGTTCAAAGAAGTATTAAGCGCCCCTTGTTAGACGAATATGATACCAAGTCGTATTACAACGATGAGATTGAGCGATACAATTTAGGGCGTTAGTTTCTCTTTTAATTCATCATGAAATTCTACTACATTTGAGCAATAGAATTTGCCCAAATGTCGACGGAAATAAAGCAACAGATTGCAGCTCTTACGGATGAACTTAAGCAACATACATACCGTTACTATGTGTTGGCACAACCCACAATTTTAGATCGGGAATTCGACCAAAAACTCGAGGAGTTAAACGCCTTGGAAATCGCCTATCCGAAATACAAACAAGCCAACTCCCCGACGTCAATTGTTGGAGGAGAAGTAACCAAGGATTTCAATACCGTCAAACACGATGTGCCGATGTTGTCGTTGGGTAATACCTACAGCAGAGACGAACTTTTTGACTTTGACCAACGGGTCAAAAAATTGATTGGAGAACATTTTGAATATACCTGTGAGTTAAAATTTGATGGTCTGGCAATTGGCATCAAATATAAACAGGGCAAACTGTTTCAGGCGTTAACACGTGGCGACGGAGTGCAAGGCGACGATGTGACGACTAATGTCAAAACCATCCGTAGTATACCCCATGCCTTAAAAGGGAATTACCCAGACGAAGTGGAAGTAAGAGGGGAAATATTTATGCATCGTAAGGCCTTTGAAAAAATGAACGCCGATCGTGAAGCTGCCGGTGAAAAGCCTTTTGCTAACCCTAGAAACAGTGCTTCTGGTACCATAAAGATGCAAGAGCAAACCGAAGTGGCTAAGCGCCCATTGGATGCTTATTTATACCATATACTTGGCGATGAAAAGGAGTTCCAAACACATAACGGGTCGTTGCTCAAAGCGAAAGATTGGGGGCTACCTGTAAGTACGGAAATGCGAATCGCTCAAACCATTGAAGAGGTTTGGAATTTTATCGAAACCTGGGATGAAAAAAGAAAGGACCTCAGTTTTGATATTGACGGTATTGTGGTGAAAGTCAACGACTTTAACCTTCAACATGAGCTTGGATTTACGGCAAAATCACCCAGATGGGCCATCGCTTACAAATTTGAAACAGAACGGGCATGCACACGGCTGATATCGATCGATTACCAGGTCGGAAGAACAGGTTCCATCACGCCTGTAGCCAATTTGGAACCCATCCTGTTATTGGGTACAACAGTAAAACGAGCCAGCTTGCACAATGCGGATGTCATAGCCGACATGGATGTACGAGTTGGAGACATGGTTTATGTGGAAAAAGGCGGTGAGATTATCCCAAAAATAGTTGGGATTAATATGGATGAACGGCCATCTGATGCAAAAAGCACCGAGTTCATTCATGCGTGTCCTGATTGTGGAACAGCCTTGGTTCGCGAAGAGGGTGAAGCAGCCCATTATTGTCCTAATGAAGACGGTTGTGGCCCACAAATCACAGGTAGAATAGAGCATTTTATCAGCCGTAAAGCACTCAATATTGATAGCCTGGGAGAGGGGAAAATTGGCATTCTGTTCGAGTCAGGATTGGTTAAAACGCCAGCCGATTTGTATCAACTTCAATTCGATCAGCTCGTTGGGTTGAGCAAAACCATAATCAACAGCGAAACAGGAGAAAGTCGGTTGATCAGTTTTAGAGAGAAAACGGCACAAAAAATTGTTGATGGAATGGAACAATCCAACCAGGTTCCGTTTCACCGGGTCCTTTATGGTCTGGGTATTCGTTTTGTTGGATCGACCGTAGCCAAAAAACTGGCAGACCATTTCAGAGTAATCGAACGGCTTTCGACGGCGAGCGTCGAAGAATTGGTGGATGTAGATGAAATTGGAGATAAGATTGCTCAAAGCGTGCTGCGTTATTTTTCTGTAGCAGATAATGTCGAGATGATCAGACGTCTCCAGGACGCAGGGCTGCAAATGGAAGCGGAACAGGCAGAAGATTTGGTGTCCAATGCCCTGAAAGGAAAGAAAATTGTCGTAAGTGGCGTGTTTACCAAGTTTAACCGGAACGACCTTAAAAAGGAGATCGAAAAACATGGGGGCCAAAATGTTGGGTCTATTTCTGCGAAAACAGATTTTATTCTTGCTGGTGAAAACATGGGACCGGCAAAGTTGGCAAAAGCTGAAAAACTGGGCATAGAAATTATCTCTGAAGATCAATTTATTACCTTGATTAATGGCTAACCCGATTCAATATATTCGACGCCGATTGATCCGTTCAAGAGGTAAACAAGTGAAGGCACGACGTGTTGTTATTCCAATAAAGCAAGCTTCTCGGTTGGCCGTTCTGTATCAGGCAGACGACAAAAGAAGTGAGTTACTCATTAAAAAAGTGACTGATTTCTGTAAAGCCAACCACTTAACTCTGGTTACTTTTGGATACTTTGATGGCAAAGAGTTGAATACCCACGCTATTCCTCATTCCAACGCGGACTTTTTCTGTAACAAGCATCTGGATTGGCTCAAACTGCCCAACAAATCAGATTTTTTGCGATTTACGACCGAAAAATATGATTTTTTACTCAACTTGTATTCACCAACGTGCTTACCTTTGCTAGGCGTAAGTTCGATTTCTGAAGCGAAATCTCGTATTGGACCCTATGTCCGGAACTATGAATTTTGCTTTGATTTAATGTTGAGTAGTGAAAACGACGATTTAATGCACTTTACGGATGAAGTGCTCATATATCTAAAGAATTTTGGTAATGGATAATTTTAAAGGAACCGGAGTGGCGATGGTAACGCCTTTTTTGAGCAATTTCGAAGTTGATTTCGATGGCCTCAAAAAGTTGACCGAACATCTGGTTTCAAACGGTATAAACTACCTGGTTGTGATGGGCACAACGGGAGAAAACCCAACGATTTCGGATTTCGAGCAAAAGCGAATTTTGGAAACGGTGATGGAGGTGAACGAGAATAGAATTCCCGTGGTTTTTGGCATCGGTGGCAACCATACAAAAGCAGTGGTAGAACGTATGCAGGAATTCAATTATGAAGGTGTATCAGGTATACTTTCTGCGAGTCCGTATTACAACAAGCCAAACCAGGCAGGTATTGTCAATCACTATACCCAATTGGCCGATGTGAGCCAGGCTCCAATTATATTATACAATGTACCGGGTCGAACGGGCTCTATGTTAAGTATAGAAACCATCCTAAAATTGGCAGAACACCCAAATATTGTTGCAGTAAAAGAGGCTTCAGGCAACCTGGATCATTGCATGGAATTACTCGGAAATAAACCAGATGATTTCCTCGTAATTTCTGGAGATGACAATTATACACTGCCTTACATTGCAACAGGAATGTCAGGAGTTATCTCTGTAATAGGTAACGCATACCCCAAAGAATTTAGCCAAATGGTGCGTTATTCGCTTGATGGAAATTTCGAAAACGCACGGTATCTTCACAAGCGATTGTTATCCATTATGAATGCCATTTTTGAAGACGGTAATCCTGGAGGTATCAAGGTGGTACTAAAGGAGTTAGGCATTTGCGATGACTTTATGAGAGCCCCACTTTCTGGCGTCTTACCAGAAGTTCACAAGAAGATTCTTGCCCTTGTAAAACAATTATAAACATCTCTTTTTTAGTGTTGACACCGTGCAAAGTGGTGTCTGATTGTCTCTTAATGTATTGGTTATAAACACTGTCAGTATTTTCACATATACTTAAGTTATCTTAATTTTCGACTAAATTACGGCATTCATTCGTGATCGAATGTGCAAGTTTAACGAATTAACAAAAGGTTAATGATAACTCTATTTTCAAAGCTTAGATACTACCTGGCCCTGATGGCCATGGTTATTTTCCATTTCGTCAATGCCCAGCAAGTCTGGTATGTAAACGCCAATATCGGGAACGATTTTTTCGATGGTCAAAGCAGCACGGACGATGGAAGCGGTATAGGTCCCTTTCAGACCATTCAACACGGTGTTAATACCGCCGCCGATATGGATACCATCCGTGTGGCTGCAGGAGACTATGTGGGTTACGTGCTTATTGACAAGTCACTCATTGTTTTAGGCGCCAACGAAGGTGTAGGTGCAACGGATACGAGAAATGCAGAGAGCATAATTTATCCAAGTGTAATCGGTTTAGGTTCACCCGCAAATGCAAGTAATTCGTTAATTCAAATTGCCAGCCCTGAGACAACGTTTGAGGGTTTTTTGATTAATGGGAACAACGATACTGTAACTTCCGGTAACATGGTAAATGGAGTAGACGTTGACCGTTCTTATGGTGTACTTGTTCTAGGAGACTTTAACCGGATTGTGGTTCGGTACAACCGGGTGGTCAATTTTGACAAAGGAGGAATTGAGTCTCTGGGAAATGTGAATTTGCCAAATACGAACTGTTTTTTTGGTTACAACCTCTTCCAAAATTTCGGTGATGAGTCCATCGGAATAACCTGTGGAAATGGTTTTTATTCAGATATATTTAACAATTCGTTTGACGACGTAGAGAACGGTGTTTCACTTTACGACTTTACGATGAATAGTGGTCGGCCGATTCTAATTGCACAAAACGACATTAAGGTTCGAATTTCAGGTGTGCTATTAAGCAACTTAAATAACAATACATCGAATGTTTATATCGACAACAATGTGATCACGGCAGTTGTTGGTATGACCGGTGAGGAGGGAGTTGCGGTCACTAATTGCCTGGGGAATTACAATCTTGAAATTCGGGATTGTGATATTACGAATTTCGAAACGGGCATCTTTATGTTTAACAATGACCTGCCTCTTCGTTTTATCTTACGAGATTCAATAGAGAATTGCAATGTAGGGGTAACCAGTATTACAACAGGCCAAAATATGCGCACCGACAGCCTTTCGATGCAGTCTAATTTTATTAATGAATGCACTGAAACAGGGATAGCCATTTTTGCGGATACCACACGTACTATTCTCAATATGGAGGATTGTATGATTAAAGATTGTGGAAGAGGAATTTATTCTGCAGGTAACGTGGAGTTACGACCAGGTGCTTCTTCTTTCGAAAATATTGGAGGATACTTCATTGAGCTCGATACAGCCAATTCAACAATAGTTAGTGCTGTTCCCGTCAATGCACATCAGTGTTTATTTGATGGTAACACGGGTAAGTTAAATACCCATGAAGATAATTTTATGGTGGAAGATAAGATTCGACACCATATGGATAGCAGCTTGTTTGCCTATGTGAGTTTCAGAGATTCAAGTATATATGTATCGAACAATGATGGAAACAATGTGGTTATGAGAGCCGTCGGACGTGCTGTTCAAGATTGGCATGTTCATATAAAGGATGTGGTATCTCTTGAAGCTATAGCTGTTGCAGAGCAAATTCATATCACGTCATACAATAAGGTTAAACTTGGAACATTAACAATCAATGCCTCAGGTGGTAAGCAGGTCTTTTTACACGACACGCTCACTGTAGTAGATGGTTTGACCCTAAATTCGGGCAGACTAAACACCCGGGATGGGCTGTGTTCAGTAGGCGAGATATTGGTAAAATCGGGACATAATAATGTGATTGCTAATGGAGCGAGTTATGTCGACGGACCGTTACAGGTTGTTCTTCAAACATCAGGGTTGGATACGTTGCTATTCCCTGTTGGCACATCAAACAGTTATCGAAGTCTTCAAGTGTTTACCCAAAACGCTAGCGTAGGGAATTGGGATAGAGTGCAGGCTACCTTAATCTCTGGAAACACACCACTTATGCCTGTATCCCAAGGGATCTCGCATGTATCTGATGTACATTATTGGCAGATGTCTTCAACCAATGGACTGGTTCATGACGATATAGAATATAAAGGAGTTTATTCCGTGTTTGGTACAGATGATCAGGCAGGTGAAGGAAGTTCTCTTAGACTGGCAAACGCAGCTGGTGGACAATGGGTCAATATCGGAGGTACAGGATCAGGCGACAATAATGGAACTATTCAAAGTGGTTTGCTCGTTACTACGATTACCGATGTTGTACTTGCAAACGCAAAAAGTGGCAAAAACAGATTGGGTAAAGGAGATGTAATTGCAGCGTTCGATGGCAATTCGGTTTGCGACGGACAGACCGTTATCTTTTCTGAAAATTCTACGGCCTTAGTTGGCGTAATTTCAGCATACCATTGGGATTTTGGCGACACAGCAATTGTTTCTGATACATCAATAACATCAGATCCGACCTATATATACAATGGGCCGGGTTCGTATACAGTTCGTTTGATCGTTACGTCTGACCTCGGCACGAGCGATACGACTTTCCGGACCATCAACGTATACTCAAATCCAAACGTAGGCTTCGTGGAAGAGATTTATTGTTTTCCAAATGCCGCACGTTTTATAGATACAAGTTCGGTTACCGCACCAGATGTTATTACGTTTAGAAACTGGGACATTGACGGAGCGAGTTATGGAATTAGCCCAGTAACACATGCATTCCCAACTACGGGTAGCTACACCGCTAAGCTCATCGTAGAGACTCAGTTTGGTTGTAAAGATTCAGTTAGCAAAACATTTTTTCAGGGAGATTCTGTGAAGATATCTATCTCTCCAACAGGACCAATAACAATTTGTGCGGGTGATACCATACAATTGACAGCTACCGCAGGGTTTGACAGTTATTATTGGACATCCGGTGGTGACACAAATTTTGTACAGGCTTACCTGGCTCAAACATATATCGTTACGGCTTTTAACAGTAATTATTGTTTCGGTATTGATTCGGTTTCCCTCTCTCTAGTTCCTGCTCCGGTAGCAGATGCGGGTAGCGACGTATTTATCGAATATGGAGAAAGTACGATACTTCAGGGAAATGGTGGTGGAACGTACGTCTGGTCGCCCCCAGACAGGTTGAGTAACTCAACAGATCCAAACGCCACAGCTACGCCCTTAAAAACGACAACTTACATACTTACGGTAACCAATGCACAAGGTTGCAGCGATCAGGATACTGTGGTTGTCAGCGTTGGCCTCCCCAAATTAATAGAAGTACCCAACCACATCTCGCCAAATGGTGATATGCTAAACGATGTTTGGGACTTATCCAATATTCCAGATATAGAAAATACCAAGGTTAGTGTCCTTAATAGGTGGGGTAAAGTCGTCTTTAGTTCTAACAACTATCAACACGACTGGGCCGGCACCTACGAAGGAGAACCCCTTCCTGACGGAACCTACCTCTATATTATTGAGGGCAGTGAATTTTACGATGCTTTAAAAGGACCAATACAAATTATTAGATAACGAAAATGAAAAATCACGGTTTAAAATTATTCGGTGTGTTAGCTCTAATCGTATTGGCAGCTAACGTGTATGCACAACAAGTTCCCTTGTATTCCCAATTCTATTTTAACAAGTTTATATACAATCCGGCCATGACAGGGCATTCAGGTGCTTTGGAAGCCAATTTGTTCGGAAGGAACCAGTATACCCAGATTGACGGGTTTCAAACGGCAGGCGTAACCGCTAGCGGACGGGTTAGCAATGGAAAGGTTGGCTTGGGATTATATCTTATTAACGACGTCAACCTGCTTCAAACTCAAAACAGCGTGTATGCCAATTACGCATATCACATTGAATTAAGCGAAGCAAACACGTTGTCGTTAGGCTTTGCTCTTGGTGTGTTGAACAATACGTTTAATACCCAAAACATCATCACAGTAGATAGCGATGACCCAACTTTACGGTTGTTAAATACCCGTCCAGGGGCAGTTTTGGATGCTTCGATTGGAGCAAATCTAAAAGTCGGTGACTTTCAGTTTGGTGTTTCAGTACCTCAATTCCTTGGGAGTTCTCAGGAGTTTTCTGATCATCAACAATC
>CAYZWM010000039.1:0-16806 GCA_964482155.1 uncultured Chitinophagaceae bacterium
TTACTCTGTATTCAGCAGAACCAACTCTTCGGCTACTGCCATCAGGCATTTTTGCAGATGCAGAAATAACCGCGGTTCCACGTCTAGTACATGTCGCAACATAGTTTTTACCAGACCTAACAATTCGTCCGCCTGTCATTGAAACGGTAACTTCACGTGGGTTTACACCGGGCACACCTACAGATATATCATTCTTAACCCCAATGTACAAAACGTTCATTTTGGTTGCAGAAATAGTTGCACCGCCTTCAAATACCTGGTACGCACCACCGAACTCATAGCTCTCAGTACCTTTAGGTGTTTTTACCTTAACCACACCTTTAAAGTCGTAGTTTCCAGAAGTACCACCAGCAGCTTTATAGATCATTTTACCATCCACAGGTTCAAGCTTTGTTCCATTAACGAAGTATTCATCATTCGCACTTCCCTTAGTCTGAGCAGCTAAAAAGATTTCCGCTTCATACGTTCCTCCACGCATTACAACCGAACCGTTTATTGGCCGAATCATTGGAACGAGTCCAGAAATATTTACCACAGGTACATCCCCTTGGTTCAATATGCCAAGTACTTCATCATGTGTCGCTCTTGCATCATTCTGCATCTTAGCTAACATAGTCATAACACCTCCAAGAGGGCTATGTTCGATGTACTTTTCTGACCAGGTTTTGTATTTCTTTTCATTACTTTCAAGTACAGCACTGAGTTGACAAGCCTTTTCGGCTGCTTCCATTTTATCTTTTGGAATCTCAACACCATTCTTTTTGTCACTTATTAGAACCGCTATCAAGTCACGCCTGGTATTGTTAATCATCAATTCCAGTTCTACTCCTCTCCAGCCTTCATCTTTCGTGCCTTTCGCATCGTCTACCATGAAGTAATTCGCATGTAACTCGATGTTGTCAGTTGCGATCATCTCCGAATCATAATACTTGGAGTCTTCGTGCATGTCTTCTTCATCAATTTCTTCACGACCACCTGAAATTGAATCCAATTCATGCTTAACGCGTTCGATGTAGTTCACAAAAATATCCGAAATTTCCTGAGCTCTTTTTGCTCTATCGTAATACGGTATTAATGTTGGGTCATTCCCCGCTTGCTTCGCGAAGGATTTCATTTGTGCGTCAATCTTTCCGTCCAGATTTTCTCTGGCCTTGCTAAAAGATACTTCCATTAAATGGAAAGATTTTAGGATTTCTCTTGATACGTTTAGCGCCAAAAGTGCCATTAACACGAGATACATCATGTTAATCATCTTCTGACGTGGACTTAGTTTACCACTTGCCATAATTTTTAATTTTTAGTGAATAAAATTATAATAAGGGACTAGCTAGGTCTCATTGCATTTAACATACCACCATAAATTCCGTTTAAGCTCTTGATGTTCTTATCAAATGCTTCTAAGTTCGAATTTACAGAAGCGATTGTAGCGGTAGAAGATCTAAACGCTTCTGTTGAATCAGCTAAGCTGTCCAACGCTTCAATTGCTCGTGTATATGAATTAGACATACTGCCTAAGTTTGTACTTGCTTTAGAGATGTTCTCTGCATATTCCTTAGTCGCTATAGTAGCTCCTGATAAATCAGCCATGTTACCTACATTTTCGCTCAAAGAACGCAAACCAGTACCTAAACCTTCTATCAATTCTGGACCAACTTTAGCTTCAGCTAACATTTTATCCAATTCTTGAGTCAACGATTCAGATCCACCTTTTCCTTCACCGTCCATTCCTGCTAATTCAGGATAAACCAATGTCCAATCCAACTCTTCGTGAACTGGCTCAAAAGCGGAAAGTAAGAAAATGAATGCCTCAGTACCCATACCTAAGATAAGCATGAAGTCAGCCCCTTTCCAGTGCATGATTTTAAACAGTGCACCAGCAATTACGATGGCCGCACCAATACCGTACGCCATACCCATGGCCTTCTTCCCTCTTTTACTTTCAAAAATACTTTTACTCATTTTTTACTACTTTTTTAATTGTTTAACTTTAGACTTTTATTTTTTATTAATCAATGGTTGTTGGTCTGCATTATGATTTAGAGTTATACAGATTTATTATCTGGTGTCAAGTGCAGATCGACCGATGTAGGTTTGTACACATCTAAACCCAACGCTAGCCTTGCATGTATCCTGGTACTCATAACTTCGAGAACCGTTTTGGATAAAGTAAGCGATATCTTTCCACGAACCACCACGGATTACTTTTCTGGACAAGCTTAGATAATCTTCACCATCTTGCTCCTGAACAGCATCGTATCTGTAATCTGGGTTTAAGTCGTGAGCAAATTGTTGAGTTGACTCTGCATAAGCGTTCACTGTCCACTCTGCAACGTTACCCGCCATATTGTACAATCCATAATCGTTCGGGAAATATGAATCTGCACGTACAGGATACAATCCTCCATCGTCCATATAATTTCCTCTGTTCGGTTTGAAATTGGCTAAGAAACATCCTTTACTGTTTCTTGTATAAGGTCCACCCCATGGATACATGTTGTTATCTCTACCTCCTCTGGCTGCATACTCCCACTCAAACTCAGTAGGCAGTCTCCAATGCTCCGTAAGTGGCATGTCTACAGAATTCCAGTGACGTTGCATGATTTGGGTTCTCCAATCGCAAAATGCATTGGCTTGATGCCAGTTTACACCTACTACTGGGTAATCGTCATACTTTGGATGGTAGAAATATACCCGTACCATCGGATCATTATGAGAAAAAGCAAAATCTCTGATCCATACCAATGTATCCGGGTAAATTTTCACTCTTTTCTTCTTAATAAATACACTTCGATCAAACTTCTCGTTGTAGTAATCATCAGAACTTGCAGCATCTTTATAGTCAACCCACTGGTATTCATAAGTTAACTTTCGAATATCAATTGCACGTTGATGATTGTATCGCTGATTCACCTTAAGATACATGTCAGTCAAATCTTCCGCTCCATCTTCGAATGCTTCATCGTGATCATACATATCGTAATCAATCACTTCGTAACTTTCTTCGGGATTTTCAATTTCGATTACATATTCCAGGGTTTTGGCTGCTATTGAATCAATAACGTAATAGACAAACTGACGATATTCGTTGTTTGTAATCTCCGTTTCGTCCATCCACATGGAGTGAATAGAAACCTGTTTGTTTGGTGCTATGTAGCTTCTGAAAATATCTTGATCACTTTGACCAGAGTGATACGTTCCAGTAGGGATATATACTGTTCCATACGGTTGTGGATGAAACCAGGGACGTCTTCCCTGAACTCCAGTTAACTCCCATGTAGAATTGGTCATACATCCGGTTAACGTGGCCACCACAACTAAAATTGATATTTTAAAAATGTTCTTCATACCGCTAATTATTAACGAATTCACAATTATAAATTCTTAATTTAAAGAAAACAAGGTTTTGTTTTTGAAAATCAGGGTTATAACGATGACAAAAAGATGATTATTGCATCATCAAAAATTAAATTATAACTCCCGAATAGATTTCCTGTAAGTCTTTACTGGAGGCTGAGAAGTTGGTAGCCTGAAACAGTAACTTGCAAATATTTCATGAGTACCATTACTCACCGATTGAATTTGACTTGTTGTAACGTCATACGAGTATCCAAATTGCATCTGCCCAGAAACATATCCAAGCAATATGGTAACCGCGTCGATGGTTCCCCACTGTCGATATCCAAGACCCCCACGAATGGTACCATTGTTCAATATGGTTACGTTCAAATCAATTTGTGGTCTGGAGTTATATTTTACCAAAATGCTTGGTTCTAAAACGTTGACCCCACTTCCCAAAGGAATATTAGCTCCTGTATTCACAAAAATGTGTCGCGCTAGTTCATATGGATGGCTTGGAGGTATGCCACTACTCAAATTATATACGGCCCCATTTAAGTGAGACATAGAAGCCCCTACATAAAAGTCTTTAATGTTAGTCCCTAATCGTCGTTGGGTATAATACAAACCAAATCCAGCATCAAATTTTGAATCACTAATAGAAGAGGTAGGTATTCTTGGATCATTCGGGTCACGGAATCTAAAGTTTGGATTAACGTAACCAAATTGGGTAAATCCAGCTTCAATCCCAATGGATAATCTAGCAAAATTTCCCTGTATAGGTATAAAGTAAGCCCCTTGAAATTTGAATGCGGTCGTTTTCATATATCCAATGCGGTCATCAAATACGGAAACGCCTATTGCACCCAGTGGTGTTGGTCTATTTTCTCCACCAAGAATTTGACCACCAATATTAAAGTTGAATGTTACCGGCGCTACATTTTCTGTAATCTGGCCACCTTGAATGGGCTCACCAGTTGTTCGATCCATCCACGTTTGGTCATCAAATCCAATCCACTGATTATGTGCTAATGCACTGGCACAGATATAATCATCTTTTTCTCCTACCGTAGCAGGGTTGTACGCTTGCTTGACAAATTTGAAATGAGAGTAGTATGGGTCTTGTTGCGCGTAAGCCGAGACCGCCCCAAATACCAATACCCCGCCAACAAAATACTTAAGTAGAAATTTTCGCATATTCATTTGCTAATTGCACAAATTAAAGTTAAACAAATCTATAAATCAACTCCATGACGTCGATTGTTGTAAAAAGGTTGGGATTTATCTGTTCAAAAGCCTCGATTTGGTATAAAAAACTGCAAATCAAATGTATAATTCATTTTATTTCGCCATTTCATCCTTAAAAAAGGTCACATCTCTCTTATGGTTTTACCAAATATGCTTTTGTCCAATTTATCCTCTTTATCACCTTTCTTAGAAGGACTAAAACAATAGCTCACGAAAATTTCATGGGTTCCGTTACTTACCGTTTGAAGTTTACTGGTGGTCATATCGTAGGAATAGCCAACCTGAATCGGCCCCATCACATAGCCCAACAACAAGGTCACTGCGTCAATAGTCCCCCACTGTCTATATCCAAGTCCTCCTCGAAACGTTCCTTTGTTAAGTACAGTTACGTTCACATCAATTTGAGGTTTGCTGTTATACTTGAAAAGAATTGCCGGTTCCAGGATATTCGCACCACCTGAAAGCGACAGGTTAAGTCCACTATGTATATAGATGTGTTGATCCAGTTGGTAAACGGATGACGAGCCAGGCATACTTGGGTCTGGGTTGGGAATGACCAGGTTAAATTGTGCACCATTGAGGTGAGAAACTGCTACCCCCAGATAGAAGTCTTTAATCTTATCGCCCAACTCTCTTTTCTTGTAATAAATTCCTCCTCCTATTTCCAACGATTCGTCAAAAATTGATGAAGTTGGTATTTTCGGATCATTCGGCTGACGAACATGAAAGTTTGGCTTGTGATATCCAAATTGAACCATGCCAAACTCCATTGCCAGTGACAATCTAGATGCTCCACCATTGAAATGGATGAAATAAGCAGCCTGTGCTTTAATGACAGCGGTTTTCATAAAACCAAGGCGATCGTCATACATAGACAAGCCGAGCGCACCAATTGGCTTTTCTCTGTTTCCCTTAATCTGACCACCCACATTAAAATTAAATGTAACTGGGGCAACATTTTCCGTAATCTGCCCGCCTTGTATGGGTTGACCAGTTGCAGGATCAATCGATGTATTGTCGTCGAATCCGACCCATTGATTATGCCCTAACAAACTCATACATATTTTCCCATCTCTTTCTCCAACAGTTGCCGGGTTATAGGCCTGTTTTACAAACTTAAAATGAGAATAATATGGGTCTTGTTGGGCGTGTAAAGAAGATGCACTCCAAAGTAATATTGTAAATAGGAATAGATGTGTTCGAAAATTCATACGTTTTCTGTTCAGGTTCAACTCCATGACGAATCGACAAGAACTATGGTTGGGGCGTACCCGCCGATTACTGTTTAAAACCGACCTATGATTTTAAAATTCAGTCGTCTTCCGGTAAGGTAATTTGGTACACCATATAGGTTGTTTTGCAAATCCTTAACCCAAATATACGACGCCACATTATTTACCTGCAAAATGTTAAAGATTTCAAGACTCATCCAAAGTGAATTGAAGCGTCCCCCTTTCCCATCATCCTTGGTAAACCGTTTCACCTCCTTACTAAATCCAATGTCGACTCTTCGATAAGCAGGCAAGGAATAATTTTCGCTGTACCGAAATGGTCCATTAAAATAATAAGGCATCTTGGATCCAATTACCAGGTTGAGTTGCAACTTGAATGTGGTATCTATGGGTAACTCATCCTGAAACAATATGGAAAAATTAACGCGTTGATCTGTTGGTCTTTTGATGTATCCGGTTTCAACCAGTTCGTTATCCTCGTTTCGATACGTAATGTTTTCCTTGGTTGACAACAGAGAAAGATTGATCCACGACTCTAAACCCGAAACGAACTCCCCATTAATCCGTGCGTCAAATCCATAGGCATAACCCTCCGAGGAGTTGAGTGCGTCGTATCTCAATTTGACATTATTAATGGTGTAGGGCACCAGGTCGGTCATGCGCTTGTAGTACAATTCGCTTATGAACCGAAATTTTCGATCCCATGCCTTAAACATCATGTCACTACCGAGCACCATGTGATACGATCTCTGAGCTTGGAGATTGGTGTTGAGTTCTCCACGGATATTTCGCAACTCGCGATAAAAAGGAGGTTGGCCATATGCACCAAATGCCGCATTGATCAATAAATCTCGTTTCTTGGTTTTCTCAAATCGGTTAGCAATCTCCATGTAATTCACCTCAATGGAGTCATTTTGGGCTCGAACACTATCCCATTCGGCATAGATTTTTTCCCGTAAGGCTTTATTGAATTTCTTATTGGGTTCAATAGAGAACCGAAGTCTTGGTGAAATTAGGTTTTGGCCATTCAAACTCCAATAATTACTTCTTACCCCAACATTTAACTTAAAATTATAGTCTGGGTTAAGCATGATCCGATCCTGGATATAGGCCATAACCCGGAAACTGTTAATCTGATTTGTCGTATTAATGAAGTCGTCCAAAACAATCTGATACGGATCATGCTCCGAAGCATTCACTCTATACTGAGATGAATCGTTGTAATTCCACTCCTTCAACTTATCAAATATCACCTCATTCTGATATTTCACCCCAGTCTCTAAGGTGTGTTTGCCTCGCTTAATTTTTGCGAGAGCTTTGTGACTGTAGACATCTATTTTGAGGTCGTTTCTGGCGTGATTGATAAAATAGCCATAGCCTAAAAGTGCTCTGACTTCAGCAAAATTATCCGACCCCAGGTTGTTTTCTAATTCCTCCAGTCTGTAAGCCCCTTCAACGGTAAAATGTTCAGATTCTTTACTATCAAAACTACTGCTAATGAGTTTGAACGATGTACTATCGTTGGGTTCATATTTAAGAGACAATGCGTTTAAAAAGGTTCGATACTCAATGCGTTCTGAACCACCAAAACCGACAAAGAGTCGGACGGCGTTTTGTATGGTACCAAAATTCGTTTCTCTGCTTTGCGGTTCGACCACATATTGGTTATGGGAATAGGTCGAAAACCAACTCAACTTCCAATTGGGTTTGAGCTTAAAACCCAAAAGTGCCTGAAAGTCCGTAAATCTGGGCCGATAATCACCAGATACATCAAGCGACCCTAAAATATACTGCAGGGAACGATATCGAGCTCCAACCACGTATGTAAACCGTTTTCCATCTCCAGGTCGATCCTGTATATGGATACTGCCTCCTAACATACTCAGCTCTATACTCCCTGAAAATGACTTGGGTTTATTGTATTGGACATCTAGAACCGAGGACATTTTGTCTCCATATTTGGCGGCAAATCCACCCGATGAGAACGAAATGTTCTTGGTCATAAACGGGTTGATAAAGCTCATTCCTTCCTGTTGGCCACTACGAGCTAAAAAGGGTCTATAGACTTCTATGTCGTTAATGTAAATAAGGTTTTCATCGAAATTACCACCACGGACGTTGTACGAAGAGCTTAACGCATCCCGTTTTCGTACGCCTATACCGATCACAGTCAGTGCCCCCTCAATATTAAACATTGCAAATCGCTCAAGATCTTTGGGTTCAACCTCAGGCACTTCAGTCCTTTTATGAGAATCAATCACCTTAGTTTCCATCACAATCGCTGAAAATTTAAAATCACGCTTGACAACCGAATTGGGTTTTAAAGGCCTGATATTATACGCTATCACCTCACCGAAATAATCGACAGCGAGCTTATGTCTTTTCCTTGCAGGGAGACGAACTTCATATCGCCCTTTGGAATCTGTTTTAATAATCGGACTGCCATTAACAAACACTGGAAAGTCCTTTAAAACTTCATCCTCCACATCATATACGTATCCATAAACCGTTATCGAATCGTTGGCTGAAAAAGCCTGCGAAGATGCTAGAGCGAAGACAACACATACGGTTATCCTGAGTAGAAAAATATTCAAATGAGATCTACGCAACTGTTTTCTTTAAATCAGAGATGGTTTGAGTTGGGTTAGACGATGAAAAAACAGCGCTACCCGCCACTAAAACATCAGCTCCTGTATGTACCAGTTTAGCATAATTTTCAAGGGTAACCCCTCCATCTATTTCAATGTGAAGTTCCGTTTTGGCGGCTTGCTTCATACGTACCAGGTCACCGATTTTTTTATAGGTGTTTTCAATAAATTTCTGACCACCAAATCCTGGGTTTACACTCATTAGCGTCACCAGGTCTATATCGGAAATAATATCCTCCAAAAGATGAACAGGCGTATGCGGATTTAAGGCCACACCGGCTTTCATTCCTGCCGCCTTTATAGCTTGAACTGTGCGATGTAAATGAGTGCTGGCTTCAATATGAACCGTCATCACATCTGCTCCACAATCACGAAATTCATTTACATACCGTTCAGGTTGAACAATCATCAAGTGCACGTCAAGCGGCTTTGTCGCTATCTTTTTCAACGCTTTTATAATTGGAAATCCAAAAGAGATATTTGGTACGAATACACCATCCATCACATCTACGTGGAACCAATCCGCTTCACTGTTGTTAATCATCTCAGCGTCTCGCTGCAGGTTGTTAAAATCTGCCGAAAGCACTGACGGTGCAACTAAATGTTTCATTTATTTTATATTAATCTTATTGACCACTTTTTGCCCAACATATTGATTCACCTTTTCAACGATGGTTTTTTCGTGAAAGTATAAATCATTTCGAAGTGCTGCGGACGTCAATTCCAAATACAATGTTTTTTTATAAATGGACAGCCTGCGCGTATTCTTGGATATGGTCACACCCATTATTTCTTCCCAGTTGCTTTTCACCTTCATTTCTGCCAATTTATCAGACAAATGGTATGACTCCATCATCTTCATAATCAGATCCTTAAGTGACTTTTCTTGTGCCATAAACACCGGTGCAGTTAATCCCGTTCAATATTAAAGAATTTTTTCTGTGAACTGACTTTGTTTAACTTAGTTTTCAATCTTTTTTCACTGGTGTCTGTAATAAAAATTTGACCGAACGAATCGTTGGAAATTAAGTCAAGAAGCCTTTTGGATCGATGCTCATCAATTTTTTCAAAAATATCATCCAACAGTAGAAGAGGTTTACGGCCAATTTTTGCTGCCAGATAAAGGTAGGAAGCCAGATTTAACGCAATTGTTGCTGACTTAATTTGCCCCTGAGATCCAAATTTTTTAACCGACACGCCGTTAATCAATACATCTAAATCGTCTTTGTGAATGCCCTGAGTGGTTCGCTGGGCATACAAATCTTGTTTTTGGGATAACGAGAATAGATCTCTTGCAGATTGGTCTTTCAATGCACTGGCATACTCTATGTTAAGCTCTTCTTCCGATTGAACAATAAACTCGTATACTTCGGACAAATATTCTTTAATCTCCGTGAAAAATATTTTTCTCCGTTCATGGATCAAATCGATGAGTGGGATTAATTGATGATCGATGGCTTCGAGGGCTAATAAATCTACGTGATGATGGATAAAAAATTGCTTTAAAACCTCATTGCGACTTTCGACCAACTTATTGTGTTTTATTAGTGACCTTAAGTATTCAACATCCGAAAAGCCAATGGTTTTATCCATAAACTTTCGACGCTCATCACTGTTGCCAGTTAACATTAATATATCGCCAGGGGTAATCATCACACCTGGCATAAAACCTATAAAGTCGGCTAGTTTTCGAACCAGAGCACCATTTTTTCGTATGTTTTTTTTACCATTTCGTTGAAGGCTTACCTGAATTTGGGTATCCTCGTCACCCTGGTTAATGGCCACCTCTATCATAGCAAAATCTTCATCAAACTGGATACTGTTTGCATCCGTACGACTGAAATAACTTCTGCCATTACATATGAAGTGAAGTGCGTCTAACACATTGGTTTTCCCAACTCCATTTTTTCCATAAAAACAGTTGAAGTCGGAACAAAATTCAAAGTCCACCTGACCATGATTTTTGAATTGGTTTAACTTCATTTTTTGGATGTACATAGTGTCTATTGGAAATCGTATTTTTGCTGCCTGAATTTGAGTCGGTCGCCGACAAAATATTTATGGCAAAAGTAAAATTTACCAAGGAGATATATACGAAGTGGTACAAGCAAATGTTGCTTATACGCAGATTTGAAGAAAAGTCTGCCCAATTGTATGGCCAGCAAAAGATAAAAGGCTTCTGTCACTTGTATATAGGACAAGAGGCAGTTATTGCTGGAACGATGTCTGCAATAGAAGAAGATGACAAGTTGATTACGGCTTACCGAGATCACGGTCATGCGCTTGCCTGTGGTATCTCTGCCGATGCTGTTATGGCTGAATTATTTGGAAAAATAACCGGTTGTAGCAAGGGGAAAGGTGGAAGTATGCACATGTTTAGCAAAGAACATAACTTCTTTGGTGGTCATGGTATTGTTGGTGGTCAGGTACCTTTAGGTGCTGGAATAGCGATGGCAGAGCAATATAACGGAACCAAGAATTTGTGTGTTTGTTTTATGGGAGATGGAGCTGTTCGCCAGGGAGCGGTACACGAGACCCTTAATATGGCCATGCTGTGGAAACTACCTGTCATTTTTGTAGTCGAAAACAATCAATATGCCATGGGTACGTCTGTTGAACGAACAACAAACATGCTCGACATTCATAAAATCGGATTGGCTTACGACATGCCCAACTTCCAGATTGATGGTATGCAATGCGAAACCGTACACGAAGCAATTTCTGAAGCGGCAACCCGAGCTAGAAACGGAGAGGGACCAACCTTCCTTGAAATAAAGACCTACCGGTACCGAGGGCATTCCATGTCAGACCCTGCAAAATATCGAACCAAAGCCGAGTTGCAAAAATATAAAGACATCGACCCGATAGAAGTCGTGGGTAAAACCCTCATTTCAAAAAAATGGGCAACCCAAAAAGACCTCGATAAAATGGAGGAAGACATCTTAAAGGTGGTTAATGAAAGTGTTGAGTTTGCTGAAAACTCGGATTATCCTGATGTCAGTGAACTGTACACTGATGTGTATACCGATGAGTACCCATTTATTGTTGAGTAACTATCGAAAGAAATAGATTAAATAAACCTATAATTGCAGAAATTTAAAAGAGATGAACAACGAGGAAAATAACGTAGAAGAAGTTGTAGAAAACAAGCCGTTTTCCCTGATCAGGTTTATTGAAGAAAATTCAAAGAATTTAATGTACGCCGGTATTGCTTTGCTCGTTGTGGCAAGTGGTATATGGTATTATACAACTCAACACCTTCCTGAATTAGAGGCAGATGCAAACAACGAGTTGTTTATGGCTGAAAATTTATTTGCTTTAGACTCTATTGATTTAGCATTAAATGGAGGTGAAGGTTTTACTGGTCTAGTTGACATCGCAGACGAGTACGGCAGCACTATAGCGGGAGAAAGAGCTAACTACCTTACAGGTGTGGCATATATGAAACAAGGTAAGTTTGAGGAAGCGATAACGTATTTGGAAAATACATCCTTCGAAGATGAAGTGGTTGCTCCTTTAGCAGTTTGTCTGATAGGCGATTGCAATGTAGAACTTAACAATGTTGAAACTGGAGCTGAGTATTATCTTAAAGCTGCAAAAATGCGAGACAATTCATTCACTGCTCCATACTGTTATGCAAAAGCAGCCAGAGCTTTATCCAAAGTGGGTGACTGGGAAGGTGCTTTAGAGGCATACGAAATCATCAAAAAAGACTACAGCGAAACACAATTCGCCTCAGAAATCGAAAAGGAAATTGCACGTGCGAAAGCCGCAGCAATGAACTAAAACAATCTTTATGTCTTCGAAAGACAAAAATCTATCCGAATTTGAGTTTCCCATTCCCAGTAAACCCAATGCAAAAATTGGAATTGCTGTTTCGGAATGGAATAAGGAAGTAACGTTTGCTTTACTTGAAGGTGCCATGCAGGTACTTACTGAAGCCAACATTGCCACCGACAACGTGATCGTTAAATCGGTCCCTGGCAGTTTTGAATTGATTTTAGCAAGTCAAAAATTGGCGCAACAATCCGACATTGATGCGGTTCTGACTTTGGGATGTGTCATTCAGGGAGAGACCCGGCATTTTGATTTTATCTGTGATGCAGTTGCTAACGGCATAGCCAATGTCAATCTGAAATACGACAAACCAGTCATCTTTGGTGTGTTAACAACAGACAATCAGCAACAAGCCCTAGATCGCGCGGGTGGCAAACACGGTAATAAAGGTAGAGAAGCGGCATATACAGCCCTTCGAATGCTGGATATTTAATTCCTCCAATTAGAATTTAGAACCTCATTAAGGAAACGGGATCACGTACCCTTTTTAACCATACGATTACCTAACAATCGTCAGTACATTGTAAAACACTTTACGGTGGAATTGTATTGGAAATGATTGCCATAGCGATCAACGAGGCAAATCATTTCGTCTCTCAAGAAGTACGCATACGGATTAACGACTAAAAAAGTCCATGAACCTCAGCATCGATCTTGCTGATAATGGTACCGAGGTCTTCGGGATTGCTTTCAAAATCGAGATCGTCAACGTCAATTATGAGTAGTTTACCATCACTATAGGTTGATATCCAGGCTTCGTAACGCTCATTAAGGCGTTTGAGGTAATCCAATCGTATCGAATCCTCATACTCCCTACCACGTTTTTGAATACGGTTAACCAGAGCCGATATACTTGCACGCAAATAGATCATTAAATCCGGAGGCTCAATCATCGATTTTACACTTGAGAACAAGGCCTGATAGGTATCAAAGTCTCTAGTGCTCATTAAGCCCATCGCATGTAAGTTTGGTGCAAAGATGTATGCGTCTTCATAAATCGTGCGATCCTGAACAACGGTATCGCCTCGTTGGCGAATGTTTTGAACACCATTAAACCGATTATTTAGGAAAAACACTTGAAGATTAAAAGACCATCGCTGCATATCTTCATAGAAGTCTGATATGTATGGATTGTTTTCCAAAGATTCAAAATGCGGCTCCCAGTTGTAGTGTTTGGCTAATAAGTTCGTTAGAGTAGATTTCCCTGCTCCAATATTTCCGGCTATCGCAATGTGCATTTTCCTATGTTATTGACTAATATGTGACTTTTCTAAACGTTCAAATCTATTTAATAAAACCTTCTAAAACCAATTATTTTCCGTACTTCTTTTAATGTTTTTTCAGCACTCTCTAACGCCTTCTCAGCGCCTTTTGCGGCTACCTCTGAAAGGTATTTGTTATCGGCTTTGATATCTTGTATACGCTGTCGGATGGGTCGTACAAAGTTTAAAACGTCTTCGGACAATTGCTTTTTAAAATCACCATAACGAATTTCGCACGTATTATAAAGTGAGTCAAAATGTTGAACGGTAGACGGATCAGAGACCAGGGCCATAATATCGAACAAGTTTTGAATGGCTTCTGGTTTTGGTTGGTTTGGTTGCTCAGGCCCAGAATCTGTAACCGCCCTCATAATTTTTTTGTGGGTTACCTTCTCATCATCGTCAAAGAAAATGGCATCGCCATCTCCCCCACTCTTACTCATTTTTCCCTGGTTGGTTAATCCAGGAACCTTTATCAATTTCCCTGTTTGGCTATACGCCGTAGGTTCTGGGAAACAATCAACACGATACATGTTGTTAAATCGTTTGGCAAAGTCCCTTGTCATTTCCAGGTGTTGCTCCTGATCTTTTCCGACTGGAACTAAATCCGCTTTATGAATCAATATGTCAACAGCCATCAAAACTGGATAAGTTAATAAACCAGCATTTACATTACTCCGTTGGGTTTTTACCTTCTCTTTAAATGAGGTCGATCGTTCCAACTCCCCCATATAAGCGTTCATATTCATATAGGTATACAGCTCAGAAATCTGTGGGATGTCGCTTTGAATGAACAACGTGCTTTTCTCAGGATCCAATCCCATGGCAAGATACTCTGACAGCACTTGTTTCACATTTCCATGAAGGTCGTCTGGAATCGGGTGGGTTGTTAATGAATGTATATCGGCAATAAAAAAGAAAGCATTATAATTTTCCTGCATGTGCAGAAAACTTTTTACTGCTCCGAAATAATTCCCTAAATGAAGTTTCCCCGTCGGTCTAATACCGCTAACTACTGTTTGCATGATGGCATAAAATTCTGGGACAAAAATAAGATTTCACCGATTCGCCAAGCAACATGTTGACAAATCAATGTGATTATCTTAAATCAGTGACAATTCTTTGGCCTTTGACACCAATTCAGCAGGCCTGCTTACCCCTAATTTTACGTTTAGATTTCTACGATGTGAGTTTACCGTATGTTTACTGATAAACAAATGTTTGGCAATTTCTTCGGTGGTTAAGCCTTCTGAAATAAGCTCAAGAATATCAACCTCTCGTTTGGAAAGGGCAATACGCTTGCCATTGACTTCAACGCTCGGTTTAAACTTGTTGATGATGGCTTCAACCACTTTGGCCTCGTAATACTCCTGGTTGTTCAAAACCCGTTCTATGGCAATTTGTAGTACGGCGTAATCCGTATTCTTGAGAATGTATCCATCTGCACCGATGTTGATCATCTTTTTAATGGTCTTTACATCATCGTGCATGGTTAAGGCCACAACTTTTATATTCTTATCACGCTCTTTAACCAATTCGGTAAACTGAATACCCGACATACCCGGCATAGATAAATCGGTTAAAACCAGATCTACCCTGCGTTTCTCAAGGAAAAACAAGGCGTCTTTTGGGTTGGTAAAAGCGCCTGCGACCTTTATTCCCTTCATTTGACTTAAAAGACTCTTTAAGCCGTCGATAATTATTTGATGATCGTCTACCAGAATAATTTGTTTGTTCCCTTTTACCATAATGCTCTTTTTTGTTAAATGACTATATCAATAATGGCCGTCGTTCCCGATTTAGGGTTGCTATCGATGGTAAATGTACCATCAATTTCGGCCACTCGCTTTTCAATGTTTACCAGACCAATACCACGTTGGGCTTTCTTCTTTTGTACGAATCCATTTCCATCATCTTCAACAATAACCGTAAGGTGGTCATCCACTTTGGTAAAGTGAATGTCAATCTTACTCGCTTTTGCATGTTTCAGAGAATTGCTTACCAATTCCTGGATAACTCTATAAACCGCAATTTCTTTTGTTCCTGCCAGCCGTTCGTCCATACCGTGTTCGAACACATCGATCTTAATTTTGCCGCTGGGTTCTAAGGCTTTCTTTAAGTCGTAAACGGCGTGTACTAATCCAAAGTTGGCGAGTACACCAGAAGACATATCATGGGCAATGCGTCGCACTTCAGTTGCGGCCTCATCAATGAGCCCTTTGACCACTTTATATTGACCATTTGGTTTCGTTGTTCGCCGGTGAAGTTTTTCCTCCATAGAACTAAAATTTAGTTTTACGGCACTCAAAATACTTCCCAATTGATCATGTAGGTCTGCAGCAATTCGGCTTCTCTCTTTTTCCTGAAACTCCAACATATCATCAAGTTTTTCCATTTCCGTGGTCTTTAACAAGGCATCGATTTTCTGTGCAGATATTTCCTTTTCCCGAACCGAAAGTTTTCGTTTTTGTAGTAGGCCTCTGATAATGAGGGCGAGAAGTAACACAACCAAAACAAAACTACTGGTGACCCATCGTTGAGTTATTCTTCTTCGTTCTATGTCAGCATTAGCCTTGACTAAGTCAGCCACCTTCTCTACCATCTCGTATTTGACTTCAAAATCGGCGAACTTCTCCGCCAGTTCCAAACTATGATTCTCTTTGAATATGATTATCAACGAATCATAAAGTTGGAGCACTTTTCCCAAGTCCTGATTATTCTCGTAAAGCAAATCAATTTGAGATCGAATAATTTTTTCCTTTACACGCGGCAATTCATATTTAATGGCAAGAACCAATGCGGTATCGTACAAAGCCAAGGCTCTAGCGGGGTCTTTTACTTCTATACTTTGACCTAATGATAGATACATGCTTGGCATTACGGCTTCCAATCCATCATCCAATGCGATCGAAAGGGCCTTGTCAAGGTAAAAATAGCTTGAATCTGGATCGCCATTGCCATCAAGAAATAGCCCATAATTATTATAACCATTAAATTGAATAACTCTGTCACCACTCAATGTCGAATACTCCATAGCTAATTTAAACCACTTTCTGGCAGAATCAACCTCATTACTCAAAATAAAGTCAATTGCTTTGTTGCCTCCAGCGCCAGACATTAAGGAATAATCTCCAAGAGATTTGTAAATTTGAAATGCACTATCAGCAAAATTGAGTGCCATTTTATATTCTGTTAACCCCTGATATACTTCACTAATGTTGTTGTAGGATTTCCCAACCGACA
>CAYZWM010000039.1:16816-22433 GCA_964482155.1 uncultured Chitinophagaceae bacterium
TTCGTATGTCCAGTGCTTTTCGATGCAGCTCAATCGCAGAATCATAAGCTGCTCTCTTTGTTAGAACGTTGCCTTGAATTGATACTGCTCGTGCAACGCCTAATTTGTAATTGGCTTCAGCACAAAGTACCTCATTCCCCTTACTGACCCGAATACATTCCTCAGGGTTTGTTTGAAGCAAACTATGAGCGCTGTTATTCAAAGAATCCAAGTACTCCGTAGTCGAGGTTAAATACTGTTGGTCGTCACCTTGATTGTGGTTGCAACCAACAGTACAAAATAAGCTCAATATGAGAATTAATGACTTCAAATTACCGTTTATCCGTTTTCTGCATTCTGATAAGCTTTCTTTTCTTCCTTATCCGGTAAATTTGGAAATAAGGTGAGAATCGTAATGGGAACTTCATTAGGTTCACAAACAACGTTTGCATTACACAAATGTTGTATCACGGTACCTCCGCTGGTAGCTGATAAAGTCACCGTTACCTTGGTTGCGTAATTCCCCGTTGTTTCGTTAACAACCAGGCTTTGAAACTGGTAACCGGAACCGGGTTGAATCTTTAATCTAAAGTCGTTTGGGTTACCGCAAGATACCCCCGCTTGTTTTAAAATTGTGTAGTCTACCATGTCCTTTTTTTAAAATTTTAAAAATTTATTAATTGTTTAAGAAAAATCCGTTTTCCTCGGCCAAATTATAGCAAAACAACTCACGTTTTACGTATGATTTATCCCCATAAAGTGCATCTAAATTATGGAGAAGGTCACCGATGGCTTTCGCACTATTCAAGACTACGTTAATATCAGCTGCTAAGGAAGAAATGTTAGACTCATACATTGCTACATGGTCAAAAGACAAAGACATGACCACCGCCTTAGCGGAAATTTTATTGGAAGATTTAAATCGATCGATCAAACTAAGAATTTTTCTTTTTTCATCCGACTTACAATCTGTAATTAGAAAAAAAACTTTATCCTTATTAGAAAAATAAGACAAACACTCGTTCAAATCCATAATACCAAATCGGCTGTTATTATGCAATTTTAGATATTTGTCAAAGGTTTTAGTGGCACGCATCCCCCAGAAAGGTTTACCAACCGTAGAACCGGCAGAAACAGATATGAAATACTCGCCATGAGAGTCGTTCTCATCAACGAGTTGTTTAATTCCTTCTTTTATCGTGTTACTGTGTATTGGTAATTTATCAGATGTCCGTACACTGGATTCAAATCCCTTATTTCGGGACAAAGAGTGGTAATAGCTGGCATCTTTAATGCCATCGAAAAATGTAGATTTACCCGTACCGCCCACGGCCTCTACACCAAAATGAATCGCCCTTTTTCTCATATGTTTTCATCAAAAGTCAACACCCCAAAGGCTTCTCAGTCAGCTCAAACTTCACCCAAAGAGGTAAAATTTGAGCCCACCGTTAGTTAGGTATATATGCCCGTTTTCGCGTCTAGAACATGTCAAAGGAATAACTTTTTACAACCAATTACATCACTAAATGTAGTGATTTTTTTAGTGGACACTTTTGGTTACTAAATCTCCGCAAACTGTTGATTTTGCAAGAGTTGGTGGTATGTACCACCTTTTTCGACTAATTCGTCGTGTGTCCCTCTTTCGGAGACTTTTCCCTTATCGAGAACAATTATCTCATCCGCATTTCGAATTGTGCTCAGGCGATGGGCAATCACAATGGACGTTCTTCCATGCATCAATTTCGTAATCGCAGACTGGATCAGTTGTTCCGTTTCAGAATCGACTGATGACGTGGCTTCGTCAAGGATTAACACCTTGGGATTAAAGGCTATAGCCCGTACAAAGGAGACTAACTGACGTTGTCCAACTGACAATGAACTTCCACGTTCCATAACGTCGTACTCATATCCATTATCGAGTTTAGAGATAAATTCATGTGCCCCTATTTGCCTTGCTGCTTCCTTCATTGCCTCCTTAGAAATATTATCTTGAAGCAGACTAATATTCTGATTTATGGAGCCGGAAAACAAGAACACGTCTTGTAAGACAAAGGCAACCTGAGACCTTAATGAAGTCAAATCCCATTCCTTAATATCTATATCGTCTATGCGAATAGCCCCCGTGTTGTAGTCATAGAATCGGGTTAACAGGTTAACCAGCGTAGACTTTCCAGACCCTGTCGCTCCCACTATAGCCAGGGTTCTACCTGGTGTTAGCTCAAACGACACATCCTTGAGTATCTCCTCACCCTCATTATATGAAAAACGCACATGTTCAAAACTCACCTTACCGATGATGTTCGCTTTGTGATCTCCATTGCGTTCCAAATACGTTTGATCATCAATCAAATCAAAAATCCGCTCGGAGGCCACCATCCCCATTTGCATCGTATTAAACCGATCTGCAATCAATCGAATTGGACGGAAGAACATATTCAAATACAAAATAAAAGAAACCATAACACCCGGTGTAATGCTGCCGTTAAGTGCGTTTCTAGACCCATACCATACCATGAGGCCAATGGAAGTAGCGGTTATAATTTCAACAATTGGGAAAAAGATGGCATAATGAAAAATGGATTTCTTATTGGCGTCTAAATGCAATTTGTTAATCTCCTTAAACTTTTCAAATTCAACACCTTCCCTGTTAAAAATTTGAACCACACTCATACCTGTAATGTGCTCTTGCACAAAAGAATTCAATCTGGATATTTGAGTACGCACTTGCTGGAATGCAGATTTTACACCTTTTCTAAATTGGTTGGACGCGTAAACAAGCAGCGGAAGTACCGATAGGCAAATCAGGGAAAGCTTCCAATCCGTATAAAACATTAAAAATGTGATCACAAACAGTTGGAGGAAATCGCCTGAAATGGTAATGATACCTTGAGAGAAAATGTTGGATACCGTTTCGATATCTGAAACACTCCGCGTAACCATGGTTCCAATAGGTGTCTTATCGTAAAACTTAACTTTTAAGCTGGTTAAGTGGTTAAACACCCGGAGTCGCAAAGCATTAATTACCTCCTGACCTAACCAGTTTGTCAGATAGGTATTAACAAACATAATTATCGTTTGCAAAACCAACAGGGAGATCAACAATACCAACATTTTGGTCAGTCCTTGCAAATCACCCACTGCAATGTATTTGTCAAGGGACAAACGAATAATGACCGGTTGCAAAGGCATTAAAATGGCCAATAAAATCGTTGTGCCTAAAGCAAGCAAACCAAATTTTTTGTATGGTGTTGCCAGTAGGACAATTCGTTTTAGTAACCCTAAATCGAAGGCATTCCCTGTTTTGTCTTTTCTCTTTTTATTCCCGTTCACCTGTGTTGAATTATCGTCCAATTGGACTTGTCATATTCAATTTCGTGCAGAAAAAGTCCTTTAGCGGGAACTGAATATCCCGCATGTTGTCTATTCTGTGATTCAATAATACTTTCAAACTCCTGAATCCCGATTTTGTTTTCGCCAATTTCGATCAATGTACCCACAATTGCTCTAACCATGTTACGCAAAAACCGATTGGCCTTAATCTTGAATACCAATTGTCTCTGGTCATTTTCCCAACCTGCTTCAAATATATCGCATAGGTTCGTTTTGTTTTGGGCGTGACTTTTACAAAATGCCCCAAACTCTTTATGTCTTTTGAGAATCGTGCACGCCTCTTGCATGTTTGCAAGGTTCAAAGGTCGGTGATACGAATACGCGTAATCTCTACGGAACGGATCTTTAACCAATTGAATATGATACAGGTAGGTTCGACTCTTTGCATCGAATCGAGCATTAAACTCATTCGGAACGGAATAGATACTCTGTACCGCTATATCGAAAGGTAAAACCTTGTTAAGTCTAGAAAGAAAATCGTCAATTAACGGGATAGTAAGATCAAAATGAGCAACAAAATGGGATGCATGAACTCCCGTATCCGTCCTTCCGCAGCCTGTAACCGCGACTTCGATTCGTTGTATTTTAGCAATTGCCTCTTGAAGGGTCTGCTGAACGGTTACTGCGTTATCCTGGCTTTGCCACCCATGATAGTGAGTACCGTCGTAACGAAGTTCAAGCGCAAATCTGGTCAATCTGTTGTCTTACAGTTTTTCGTAAATAATGGCTTTCCCCTGTCCAACACCAACACACATGGTGGCTAAACCATAACGGACGTTTCTCTTCTGCATTTCGTGCAGCAAGGTGGTCGATATACGGGCGCCACTGGCTCCTAATGGATGCCCTATGGCTATGGAACCACCGTTTACATTAACGATATCCATATCTACCTTTAGTTCGTTTGCACATGCTATGGCCTGAGCAGCAAATGCTTCATTCAATTCAATAAGGCCCAAATCACTCATGCTAATCCCAGCACGTTCCAGCGCTTTTTTAGTAGCCGATACCGGCCCAATACCCATAATATCTGGGTGCACGCCTGATTGTGCAACCGAGACTACTCGTGCAATCGGTTTAAGATTCATTTCCTTTACCGCTTTTTCAGAAGCCATAAGTAACATCGCCGCACCGTCGTTGATACCTGACGAATTACCAGCAGTGACACTACCACCTGCTCTAAAAGCGGGTTTTAATGTCGATAGTTTATCTAGGGTGCTCAACCTGGGGTGTTCATCCTTGTTAAAAATTATAGCCTCCTTTTTTCGCTGAGGTATTTCGACAGCCACCAGTTCATCTGCAAATTTACTTGCCTCATGAGCTGCTTGATATTTCAATTGAGTTTGGTGTGAAAATTGATCCTGTTGTTCGCGGGTGACACCCCAACGCTCCGCTACATTCTCAGCGGTTTCGCCCATGGCAAATGGTTGATATACTTCGGCTAACTTTGGATTGGTAAATCTCCAACCAATAGACGTATCATGTATTTCTGGTTTTCTTGAGAATGCGGTCTCTGCTTTTGCCATTACGAATGGGGCTCGTGTCATGCTCTCCACTCCACCTGCTAAATAGAGATCTCCGTAACCCAACATTAAATTCTTTGCTGCATCGCCAATGGCCTGAAGCCCGCTGGCGCATAATCTATTTACCGTCACACCTGGAACTTCAACTGGCAAACCAGCCAATAGAACAGCCATTCGGGCAACATCTCGATTGTCTTCACCGGCCTGATTTGCAGCTCCCATAATGACGTCTTCGATCATAGAGTAGTCTGCATTCGGGTTTCTATCTACAATGGCTTTTATGACGTGAGCAGCTAAATCGTCAGGTCTGACTGACGCCAATGAACCTCCAAATTTCCCAACAGGCGTTCGAACGGCGTCTATGATATATGCAGAGTTCATTTCTTTAAAATTTAAGAGAGCAAAGGTATTGAAATTGATGGTTTAACTTTCAAATTGAGTTAATTTTGTCCATATGATTCAACGACTTCAAAGCATTTATTTACTGGCAATTTGCGTTATTAGTGCCGTCCTGGTTTTGGCTGATGTTCCCTTTTATAAAGAGTCCGGTTTTGTGTCAAATCAAAATACAAAAACCTCCATTACGATAGATTATAATTCTACTGAAACAATCAATGAACACGTTGGAGACAACGATGGTTTGGTTTATTTTCTGGGAGCCACAGCGCTGCTGGCATTTGTTTCGATTTTCTTATATAGAAAACGCAAACTTCAGCTCAAATTGGTCA
>CAYZWM010000040.1:0-22107 GCA_964482155.1 uncultured Chitinophagaceae bacterium
TAATACATATTCGTTTACACCTATCGTCCAGTCTTTATATTCATTCCAATAAAGTTGGTGCTCAAAGGGCTCGCTGGATCCTTCCAAAACAATAGTGCATCCAAGGTTACTGTGCTTACTGCGGTGACCACAATTATCGTTTACGACCAGTGCATAACAATACGACTGCTGGTTTACATCTACCTTCTTGTCAATAAAAAAGGTGTCGTAAAGTTCGTATGTCGATGCATAATACTCAAAATCATTTTTGGTCGAATTCTCTTTACGATATATATCATAGTAACCAAAATCTTGCTCCGTACTGTGAAGCCATTGAATCAAAACGGCATCATTGTTTATCACCGTTGCAGTAACTACATAGGTTGGAGCTATTGGAACCTCAAATTCTTTGGTGGTAGAAACTGCGTAGGACATTTCTCCATCTGCACCACATTTATTGGTAACTACCAGATAGTATTCATAATTGTTCTGTTTTGGCTTGTTTACATTTTCATCTGTATACGTGCCACCATCAACAGTTGTGTATTGCTTTAATATGGTAACATTTCCCTGAGGATCAACTCGGTATAAAGTGGTATGGTCGAAATATTTAGATTGGGCGATGGGGTCCCAAGTCAGTCGAACGGCGTCATCGCCTACAAAATATAAGCAGATGGTTTCTGGAGGTGATAGCGTAGGTGGGGGAGTTACGACTATCTTAATATTCGCAAAACTGTCAAGTACCATTGGGCATCCCTGGTCTACAACCTCTACCCGAATATTAAACGTGTCACCAATTTGGTCACAACCGGCCGTCACCTGAGTTCGCTGTACCCAGTTCTCGAAAGCCACTGAATACGGTTTGTATGAAACCATATAGGGTAATAGATCAACATCTGGCAACAAGGTTACAAACAAACTGTCGTCATCTAGATCATTGACGAAATACAAAAACGAAAGCGTGTCTAATGCTTGGAAACTGAACAAAGTATCAGATAGTATAGGTCTTCTATTCAGGTTTCCGAATGCTATTTTAAATGCGGCATTGCTGCAACGAGGGCTGACATTCTCTTCTGCATAAGCGCCTGGAGTTGTCGGGAAATCACTGATTTTATGATCCCAGTTATTATCTGGACAGCTTGCACAGACGGATTGATAAATAACGCCCTTTTTGTCAAACCTGCTTGTACCGCCATCGACATGGTCGTCTGTCTGACTACCTCCGAAAAAAGTGCCATACAACATTTCTCGAGCATTTTTGCTCAATACCATTAGGTAGAAATCACTACCGTCAGTCGTTTTTTGATAGGCATCTGCCGTAATGGGCAGGTTGTTTGTACTGCTGTAACTCTTGGTGCTTGTTTCCCCTCCCCAACCGGAAACGAATATTTTTCTACATTCATCAACTAGAAATGCATTGATCGTAATGTCCGGAGAAGTTTTTCCCGTTCCAAAAACAGTTGAGAATTCGATATTGTCCAGTTCGTGGTCAAATTTAGAAATGAACTGACCACTATTCGCGTTGTTATATACATTACCCAATACAGGCATTTTTCCAAGCGTCTGTCCAACCACATATATCTTGTTTAGGTGATCAATTTCAAGGGAGAATATTTGGTCATAATTATTTGAGCCCCAATAACCAACTTTTTCAAGACTAAAGTTTGTGGGGTTAAGTCGGGCAATAAAACCATCCGCCGAACCGCCTTTGGTTTTGGTGCCAATCTTAGCCGTCGTTTTCGGTAAATCAGTACTTTTGGTTCCACCAGATACATACAGGTTTCCAAACGTGTCAATGTCAACCGTGTATATCGCATCTCCATTTGTGCCACCAAAATAGGAACTCCACAGAAGAGAAGACAGATCAAAATTCATGGAGAGAAATACGCCGTCCTGCCGTCCATTACGTTGGTTTTGAAAGGCATTAACTAATGGGAAATCATCAGAAACAGTACAACTCGAGGCATAAATAATGTCATTTGAATCAACGATGACTTCACCTCGGAAATTATCGGCATAAAAGAAATTCAACACAGGCTCTTCGTTTAGGCCATCCCGATCGCTACCTCCTATAAACGTGGAGCCAATCAACCCCGTGCACGTGTTGTTGAATTTAGTGATAATAATATCACTTACTCCGTTATGAAATTTTTGAAATGCGGTACGCGTAGTTGGATAATTCAGAGAGAATGTGGTGCCAAAAACGATTAGATTGTCGTGTTTGTCAACCACAATACTGTGTGGGTATTCGTTGTCGTTTCCGCCTAAGTACGTCGCATATATCAAGTTTGACCCGTCAGGACTGTATTTGTTTAAGGTGATATCACACGGGAATGTGTAACCGTTAAATTGATGTTGAACACCTCCTCCATACGTCTGACTAAATGCACCAGGCGTGGTTGGGTAATATCCATCTTTGTTAAACGCAATGTCGGGTGCTGTTGCAATTCCTCCAGAATACAAACTCCCTGAGGTGTCGTACGTTGCAGTGAAACCAAAATTGTCAACGCTGTTGCCTGCATAAGTGGCAAAAACAACTTCAGGGTCAATTAACAATTGGTCAAAGTCGGATAGGTCGGAATTGGATACAAATCCAATCGAATTGTCAACCAAATTGTACGTCAACTTGACCTCGACTTTTTTACCGTCTCTCCAAATAACACTTATTGGAATGTGCTCCATGAGTGAACCCAAACTGGTCATAATTTCAAGAGAGTCCACGTGGTTTACTATACCATTAACATTCTTGTATTTGATTCGAATGTCTTTAATATCGGCACCTTCTTTTAAAATAAAGTCGTATTTAAATCCATTGCCTTTTCCATGGGCGATTAAATCAATATTGGGGTATAAATCCGAATAGCGGACAATGCCAAAGTCACGAACATTACTAGCCCATTTACTCTCATCCTGGCCCAGGAAGTAGTTTATGTAATAGGTGCTTACCTGTTCGCCTGATGGTCTGGCTGATGGATTACAACCCGCAAATTCAAGTTCAAAGTGGTGGTAATCAACTTTTTTTTCTTTGGGTTTTGACTTGAATAAGCCTTTGGAATTGGGATGTGGGTGTTCCACTACTTCAGCCCACTGCTGGGCATCGTATTGAAGAACCGATATGGACTGGTTCTTAAGATAGATGACAGCGCCGTTGGTATATTTCTTAAATCGAACTTGAGCATTCCATTGACCCTTATTCTCGGTATAATATTGTTGGGCAAAACAAGGCTCCGCCAGAAACCATATGGTTAGCAGGAGTATACCAAAAAATCGCCATATATTATTCATTAGACGCATTAAGCCAATCTACTCAAAGGTAGCGATTACCCTCCTATACGAAGAACCGCTTGTAAAATATGACGAATTGGTGAGTGGTTTCGTTGCCTCGTCTAATAACCAATGGGGTTGAAATCCATTATTTTGACGTAATAGACATATTTTCTTCCATTTTTAAGCTCCACGGAAACAACAACGTCCATGTCACCAGTAATGGCTTTAACATCCAATTGTGGTGACCAAACCAACGTCGGTAGCCCATAACCGTCTACTAAGTCATGCACGACCAGAGGGATGTCTTCGTCGCCAGAAGTCATGATGACTATAGCGTCTGAAAGGTCTTGTTTGAGCGAGAACGACCAGTGATTGAAAACCATCATTTTAGGTGTACTTCCTTCTGGTGGCCAGGCCACAAATTGCTCAGTATAAATATTGGTATCAACACTTCCGCTGTCATCTAAGGCCCATATTACGGCAGCATTTTTTGTAGAACCATGTCCAAGTGCAAGGCCATTCGGGTAAAGAAGCCACCTTCGATTGCCCACACTGGGGTTTTTCGTATCTGCCATAAACGAAGTTACCGCCATAGTGGTGGTCGCTCCCTTGGTTAATAAAGAATAACGTGCGGCATCTGCGCCCTCGTCCGTATAACATCTCCATCTGGAATCTGGTTCGTGACTTAAGTTCTTGTTCGATTCCATCATTAATGCGGCTTTTTGACACCAGTCGTTCAATTCCGGATCCAAAAAGATTTCATGAATACCCGCATGCCTTCTAAAGTAGTTGATTCGATCCTGAACTTTTTGTTGAATCGCCATATCAATTTCTCCTGGATCGCAGTTTACGGAGGAACCGTTCCACTCGAAACCGTTTACCGTCATTCCAGCAACAACTTCATCCTTGACCCTGGTCATGTAGTAGTTGTAGTAAAAGTCCTCTTTGGTTAAATATTCTAACTTCTCTGGCCATTTGGTGTTATCGGGTTGGGCCTCCATGTGTCTCAATATTACGACCTTGGCTTTGGCGTATTCCTTATCTTTAATTAACGCGTCCAAATACGTGTCAATTATTTTTTCCGTTTTTTCTGTAACTTCATCCAGGTAAAGTGTGCTGTAGATTAAAAGAGAGTATAAAGCACCTTGGTCGCTGGTGTTCAGATCATAATCCTGATTTTTGGAGATCAACGAGTTTCTAAGTCCAATAATTCCTTCTGTTTCGCCGTATATGATCTCTGCATGCAAGAGAAGTTGGTTTGCCAATGCAAGAGACTGACTTTTTGCTGCGTAGTCAATAATTACCGTATATCTTGATTGTAAATCTTCTGCATCATCTCCTTTAGTGGTCGAAGCGATGTATTTATCAGCTACATAATTTGACATGTCAATGTGGTCGAACTTACTAAAGTATTTAACCAGTTTCCAAAGGACGTTTTCCTTTTTGGTGTCAAGAAATTGATCACATTTTTTGAATTGATTCACTCGCTTTGAGTTGCTTCGTTCTACTTTTTGCGAGCAAAACTGCGATAACATAGTGTCCAATCTGACGGTATCTCTGTTTTGGTAATGGATTCGCAATAGATATAGGTACAGCGCATTTTCCTTTTTAACAAAGAATGTATCTGTTGGAAAGTAACGGAGGATATACTTTATTTTCTCCATCATAAGTGTTGATGGTGGTAATTCCTTGATTTGTTCTTTGGTTACCTCTTTCTGAAAATAATCGATTCTCGGATTCGCGCCAAATACTCGTCGAGCAGACTCCAGGTAAAGGCCGGCAGAATCGTATTTTTTTTGCCCCCAGAATTTATCTGCATAATACAGATAGGCTTCTGATATTATTGGTTCAACATCTTTGTCGTTTGCATGTTGGTTATTGCTCCATAGTATTACACGGTCATAATATTCCTCACCCTGAACAGTATCTTCCATATACATTTGGCACTTCCCGATCCAATAAATTGGAGTCATATCTCCATTGAGTTCGTTGCTCTTTAAGTAGGTCTTAATGGCTCCGGAATATTTATTGATTTTGTATTCTTTGGCGGCTTTTTTATTGTTTAGAACAACATAATTGTCAACCAGGCCACTGTATTCAGGAAAAAATTCACCATTGGCCCTCATTCTTCCCTTCTCAAGCGCTTTTATACCCGTTTTTAATGCATTGGGAAATTTCTCGCCAAGAAATTTGTCGTTAATGATCCGATACAGTGTTTCAGCCTTAAGGAAATATATTTCTGGATTCTTTTTGTATTGAGGATCTTCAGCAGAGGTTTCAGCAATTTTTAATGCGCGTTTCAAATTTCCGTCTTCAAGAGCGAGAGAAATTTTGTCCACTTGGGCATCTGCTTTGACTAGTGTTAAACCAATCAATGCAATAATTAGGCTGTACTTTCGAAGGTTCTTCATCTGCTTTAATAACATTTGACTTGAATGAACAATTATAAGTTGATTATACATATTACTCAAATTTGGCTGAAACTATTTTTGTACTCCATGCTTGAGGTTGGTCGGCAAACTTAGATTTAGTGTCTTTCCAGGTTTCTGCAAATAGTTCTGATTGACGGTATTTTTCCAAACTTAATTCATCTATCCAAATACTTCTGGTAAAGTAAACGCCAGAGCCTTTGGTTGCGGTTGTTTCTTTAAGTAATTCGACTCCAAGACATCCCTTAAAACCAGCAATTCTATCCCGCTTATTTTCAAATAAATCTTCGAAATTCTGAGTCTCTGATTCCTTGAAAGTCATCTTAACAATCCGTGTGATCATTGTTTCTCGATTATTATCTTTTGTCCTTTCTGCAAGCCGTACATGCTTTTGGCCTGCCCTCTGTGCATCTCGATGGTCAGATAGCCTACATTATTAAAATAGCAAAACGTAGTCCCACCTTCATAAAATTGGAGGTTGTCTGATATGCTCGTAATTCGTTCGTGTCTGCTCAAAACCACGCTAAATTTATCATCTAAGGCAAACGCTTCAAAGTGTTGTTTGGAAATGTTTGTATAGGCTGTACCTCTTGCATCAAAGTACATGACATGACCAATTAGACTGTCTTGATTACTAACGGGTTGTAAGGCCGTTTTAATGCATGGCTTGTCGGCAATTTTATAGTTTTTGTCGTGTTTTGGTTTTCTGTACAAGTTTAAAGCGAATTCACCAAACACTTGCGCAACGGAAGATAGGTGGCTGCCCGTATGAAAACCAAGTTGGTGAATAGAAGGAGAATCCAGTCCTTTCAAACACAGTGAGGCGAGCCCACTATTATACGTTAGTATATGTTGGTTATGCCACTTAAAATGAATGATTTCTGTATGTTTATGACGGTCATCAAAATCGATGGCAACAACGTGAACCGTGTTCTCTGGAAAACTGTCTATCATTAGCTCAAGAACATAGGCAGCCTCATTGATGTCGCACGGGTGTATACGATGCGAAATATCAATGACATCAAGGTCTTTTTGGCGGCTTTTAAACCACACTTTTGCTTGAGTTGCATAGATCGAATTGGAACCAAAATCTGTTAATAATGTGATCACTCTTAAATATCTTAGGAAACGGCTTAAATTTGAAAACGAAATTAATATTTCGGGATCAAATACAACCACTTAAAGAGAAATTCATTTGACAGAAAAAGTTATACGGGTTGAAAACATAAGCCCTTCTATATTTTTTGGAACCAGGAATAATAATCTCAAGTTATTAAGGAAGAGATTTCCTAAGTTAAAATTGACCTCCAGAGGTGACGAAATCAAGGCCAGCGGACCAGAGTCCGAGATTGAGGAGTTTGAGCAAAAGTTAGGCCAGCTTATTAATCAATTGTTAAATAATCCAACAATTTCAGACGGAGAGATTCAAAGCGTACTTGGCGATAAAAGCACGTCGTCCATTCCCGATATGTCATTAGTTACAGATGTACTGGTGTATGGTACCAAAGGGAGGGTAATAAAACCCAGAACGGCGAATCAGCGAGCCATGGTCGATGCTGTCGATAAACACGATATTGTATTTGCGGTTGGACCCGCAGGAACAGGAAAAACATATACCGGAGTTGCTCTTGCCGTTAGAGCATTAAGAAAAAAGGAAGTAAAGAAAATCATTCTTGCCCGGCCTGCGGTTGAGGCAGGTGAAAGTCTGGGCTTTCTTCCTGGGGATTTAAAGGAAAAGATTGATCCTTATTTGAAACCTTTATATGACTCATTACTGGATATGATTCCGCCAGATAATTATGCCAAATTTCTAGAAAATGGAACCCTCGAAGTGATTCCTCTAGCATTTATGAGAGGCAGAACATTAGACAACTGTTTTGTCATATTAGACGAGGCACAAAATGCAACAGATACCCAACTCAAAATGTTTATGACCCGAATGGGGCCAAATGCAAAAATGATCATTACCGGTGACTTAAGTCAGATAGACTTACCTAAGAATCATCAGTCCGGATTAAAGAGGGCGATTAAGGCGTTAGAGCCCATAAAAGGTATTGCCGTGGTGGAGTTGGATATTTCGGATGTAGTACGACATAAATTGGTTAAAGAAATCATAAAAGCATACGACCGAAAGGAAGACGCTGAGAAATAAATAATCGCCCTTTATTTAGATGGTTTCTAAATTAATAAATGTGGGTATTTTCAATATTAAAGCCTTTGAAAGGAGTTTATATTTGCCGCGTTTGCAAATGGGTAATATTTCAGTCAATATTTTTCGTAACGCACTGAAAATTAGACAATTGCAAATTAAAAAGGAGTAACGTATTTTAACAAAAAACAGAATAAATGTCAGGAAGTTTCTATAGCAACTCAACATTTGTAGCCATTGTGATTTTAGCAATGGTGTTATTGTTTATTACCGCATTGATGGTTTGGGTCCTGCGCCACATCTCATTGTTGGTAAAAGAACGATCAGGAGCCGAACATGAACCGGGGTTTTATGAACGATTAATTAAGCCTAAAGTGGATAAATGGAATCCGACAATTGTGACCTTATTGGTTATTCTTGGCTTGGTAGGAGTTTTGGGTTCTTACGGCTTTATGTTTGGGATTAATGAGGTTGGTGTTCAACAAGGCTATTCGCCTGATCAACCGATCAATTTTCCACACGACAAACACGCTGGAACAATGGAGATTGATTGTCAGTATTGTCATACCACAGCAGGTGTAAGCAAGCATGCAAGTATTCCATCGTCGAATACCTGTATGAATTGTCACAAAGGAGCTCAGCTTCGTGAGGACTACGGTGGGGAGGTTTCTCCAGAATTAAACAAGTTGTATAAAGCAGTTGGGTTTGACCCAGAGACTTCGCAGTATGATGAAGATGCTGAAACATACCCAATCAAATGGGTTCGAATTCACAACTTGCCTGATCTGGCTTATTTTAATCACTCACAACACGTTACGGTTGGTAATGTAGAATGTCAGACGTGTCACGGACCTATCGAAGAGATGGAGAAAGTGGAACAATTTGCAACTCTCCAAATGGGTTGGTGTATAAATTGCCACCGTCAGAGAGGTATTGACGTTAAGAATAATGAATATTATGAAGATGTTCATAAAGAAATGAAATCAAAGGGAGAACATTATGTAACCGTTGCTCAAAACGGCGGTCTCGAATGTTCGAAATGCCATTATTAGAACTATAATCTCAAAGTTTATTACACAAATGAGTAATTCTGAAAATAAATACTGGAAAGGGATTGAGGAGCTTGAAGCTGATCCGGCCACGTTGGAACAGCAATCGAATGAATTTTCTGATAAGCTTCCACTAGAAGAAATCCTTGGCGATACAGGGGACTTGTCGTCGAATAGAAGAGACTTTCTCAAGTTTTTTGGATTCAGTGTAAGTGCGGTTGCCTTAGCTGCGTGTAACAAAGCACCGGTTAAATATGCCATGCCTTATATTGATAAGCCTGAAAACGTAACACCAGGTAAACCGTTGTACTATGCAACCAATTGTGGGGTGTTCAACGAAGGTTTCCCAATCATAGCGAAAGTACGGGAAGGACGACCGATTAAATTGGACGGTAACCCAGAAAGTGTATTAAGTCAAGGTGGTTTGGATGGTGTAGGCCAGGCAAGCATTTTGTCTTTGTATGACGTGAATAGGCTTGCCAACCCACGAATAGACGGTGACGAAACCGAAGATTGGGCAGAAGCTGATAAAAAAGTAGCTTCGATTTTGAAATCTGCAAGAGGGAAAAAGGTTCAGGTGGTAACCCGAACATTGACAAGCCCGATTATGCAGGCGTCGGTTGACGCATTTGTTGCTGCTCACAACGCAACTCATGTGGTTTACGACCCCATCTCATTTACTGGAATAACGGAAGCCAATAAAGAATCTTTTGGTGTTTCTACTGTACCCAATTATAAATTTGACAAGGCTGAGGTAATTGTAAGCTTTGGAGCTGACTTCTTAGGAACCTGGATTTCTCCAGTACGTTTCTCAGCGGATTACGCAAAAAATAGAATACCGACTCCGGACAATGCGAACATGAGTAAGCATTTCCAAATTGAGGCACTCTTAAGTTTGACGGGTACAAACGCCGATTACCGGTATACTGTTCCAGAATCCAAGCAAGGGTTGTATTTGGTAAGCCTCTACAATATGTTGGCTTCTAAAATGGGAAAAGGCACCGTTTCTGGCAAATCTCAGGAACTACCTGGCAATGCGTTAAATCAAATTGCTGACGAACTTGTAGCAGCAAAAGGAAAAGCATTGGTTGTTTGTAATTCAAACATTAAAGAAAATCAATTGATGGTTAACGCCATTAATGATATTCTTGGAAGTTATGGCAACACGATTGACATGGCTTCGACAATGAATATTTCGACCTACAATGAGGCCGCATTCGAGAAATTTGTATCTGAGGTTAAATCTGGAAGCACGGGAGCAGTTGTTTTTGTTAACTGTAATCCTGTTTATTCCTATTCAAAAGGCGCTGAACTAGCAGAGAGCTTAGCGAAGACTCAGGTTATTTCCACCGCTATGGTATCTGACGAATCATCGGCAGGTGCCAGTGTTCATTGTCCAGACAATCACTCTCTTGAGTCGTGGGATATTATGGAGCCTATGAAGGGGCATTATCTTATCTCTCAGCCAGTTATTACTAAAGTGTTAAATACACGAAATGCTGCTGAGTCTTTACGGGCGTGGAGTGGAGAAGATGTTAAATTAGGTGATGATCAGGCTAGCCACGGTTGGGTAACTGATTATTTGGAGAATACGTTGGGGGTTAACGTAAACAAAGCCCTTCACGAAGGAATAGTGAACAAACCTGCTTCTTCTGAGGCAAGTGGTTACAGCTACCCAACAGGGTCGGCAGCTTCTACAATTGCTTCTTCTTATAAAGAGCCTAAAGGCCTTGAGTTAGCGTTATATCAAAAAGTAGGAGTTCGGGACGGTTCATGGGCAATGAACCCATGGTGCCATGAGATGCCAGACCCAATTACGAAGGTTACGTACGATAATTACGTCAGCATATCGCGAACAGATGCGGAAGCAAACGAATGGAAACAAGGCGACTTTCTGAAGGTAACCACCAAATATGGTGTTATTGATGAATTGCCTTTGTTGATTCAACCGGGTCAGGTTAAAGGAACCATTGGTATTGCACTTGGGTATGGCCGAAATGTAAAAACGACACTTAAAAACGATTTGATCGACCTGGGTAAGAATGCCTATCCTCTAATGGATGGATCTTCTTACGTAGTTCAGAATGTTGAACTTGAAAAGGTTGGATCAGGATATGAATTCGCTCAAACACAAACTCACCATATGGTAGAGGGTCGTGATTATATGCGAGAAGCTACTCTTGACGAGTATAGAGATAACAACAAGGTTCGAAACGAACATCGCCATGAGGCATATTCTCTTTGGGATGAATACGATTATTCTAAAGGACATCACTGGGCTATGGCCATCGACATGAATGCATGTACAGGTTGTAGTGCATGTGTGGTAAGTTGTTCGATTGAGAACAACGTACCGGTTGTAGGAAGAACCGAGGTTCGCAGAAGACGAGAAATGCACTGGATTCGTATTGATAGATATTACTCGTTTGAAATATCTAAAGACGAAACAGCTTCGGTTCGAAAAGGTCCTTCAAGTGGTCCTAGACCATTCGAAAAAGGAGAGTTCACTACATTGGAGAACGAACTTGCCGGTTTGGACAATAATGCGGAAGACGGAGATGGTAACTACGCTCACTACGACAGTGTAAAAGTGGTTCACCAACCTGTAATGTGTCAGCATTGTGATCATGCGCCATGCGAAACGGTTTGCCCAGTATTGGCAACGACGCACAGTTCTGAAGGTCTTAATCAAATGACATATAACCGATGTATCGGTACCAAATATTGTGGTAACAACTGCCCGTATAAAGTAAGACGATTCAATTGGTTTAGATATAACCTGAATTCGAAATTCGATTATCACTTCAACAATGAGTTGGGACGAATGGTGTTAAATCCAGACGTTACGGTTCGGTCAAGAGGAGTAATGGAAAAATGTAGTTTCTGTGTTCAAAAAATCCAACGTGCTAAGCTGGATGCTAAAATTGAAAACAGAAAACTGGTAGATGGCGACGTGAAAACTGCATGTGCAAGATCGTGTCCTTCTGGAGCGATTGTATTTGGAGATAGAAACGACCCGAATAGTCGGATTGCGAAATTGTTCCATGCCGACAGAGCGTACAAAATGCTTGAAGAAGTAGGTACGGATGCATCTGTGGTATACATGACCAAGATTCGAAACAGAAAAGACGAAGTTCAACATTCATAAATATTTAAGACATAAAAAATGTTTGAAGCAGAGATTAGACAACCCCTGATTGAGGGAGACAAGACGATAGCTGACGTTAGTAACGACATCTGTAGACCTATTGAAAACAAGCCGACCAAACTATGGTGGATGGGTTTCTCAATATCTTTTTTCTTTCTTCTTATTATGGGCCTTTCTATTGGATGGACCGTATGGGAAGGAATTGGTACCTGGGGTGTAAACAAAACCGTTATGTGGGGTTGGGATATCACCAACTTCGTATTCTGGGTAGGTATTGGTCATGCTGGAACATTGATTTCAGCCATTTTGCTTTTGTTCCGTCAAAAGTGGAGAATGTCCATCAACCGGAGTGCAGAAGCCATGACGATTTTTGCGGTATTATGTGCAGCTCAGTTTCCGTTGTTTCACATGGGGCGTGTGTGGTTGGGCTACTGGCCTTTACCATTGCCTAACGCTTATGGGTCTTTATGGGTTAACTTTAATTCACCGTTGCTATGGGACGTATTTGCGATCTCAACATACTTATCAGTATCCCTATTATTCTGGTATCTGGGTATGATTCCTGATATTGCTACTGTACGAGATAGAGCGGTTTCAAAAGCTAAAAAATTCTGGTATGGTTTCTTCGCAATGGGATGGAACGGATCGGCTAGAACATGGCACCGATACGAAATTGTTGCCCTGATTTTGGCAGGGGTCTCAACGCCGCTGGTACTTTCGGTACACACCATTGTATCTATGGACTTCGCGACTTCGATTGTTCCGGGTTGGCACACCACTATCTTTCCGCCGTATTTCGTGGCAGGAGCGATTTTCTCCGGATTCGGAATGGTATTGACCTTACTGTTGATTGTTCGAAAAGTACTCAACCTCACTGAATATATAACGACTGGTCACCTGGAGGCGATGGCCAAGGTCGTCATGCTTACAGGCTCTCTGGTTGGGGTTGCTTATATCACCGAGTTCTTTATTGCAGCGTATTCGGGATTTGAATATGAACAATACGCCTTCTTAAATAGGGCATTTGGTAAATATTGGTGGGCCTATTGGACCATGATGAGTTGTAACCTTCTTGCGCCCCAGGTATTCTGGTTCAAGTGGGCAAGAACAACGCCGTGGTTTCTGTTTATGATGTCCATTATTGTAAATATTGGAATGTGGTTTGAACGTTTTGTAATTATTGTTACATCGCTTCATAGAGATTACCTAACCTCGTCTTGGGTAATGTATTCAGCAACTGTTACCGAGGTAAGTATCTTCTTAGGAACAATGGGACTTTTCTTTACCTGTTTCTTCCTATTTAGCAAGTTCCTTCCAGTGGTAAACATGTCGGAGGTGAAGAGTATTATTAAAAGTAGAGAGTAATTTGATTTTAAATCGAATAGGATGTTAGATAAACAATTAATATTAGGAGTTTACGACGACGGCGACAAATTGGTGTCTGCGGTTAAAAAACTACGAAAAAGAGGTGTTGAAATCTTTGATTGCTATACACCCTACCCTGTACACAACCTTGATGTTGAAATGGGAGTGAAGCGTTCTAACCTTACTGTTGGTGCATTTCTCTGCGGTTTGATCGGATTCTGTTGTGGGCTGTTGTTGCAGTTTTATACAATGACAAATCACCTACACGCTTTTAAGAGTTGGCCAATGAATATTGGTGGAAAGCCTCAGGATTACGGAATGTTGCCAAGTATGATTCCTGTATTTTTTGAGTTAACCATTCTATTTACGGCATTTGGAATCGGTATATTATTCTTTGCTAAAAGCAAGATGATTCACGGTAAAATAGCACCCATTTTTGACCCACGTCAAACGGATGATTTATTGTTTTTGGCAGTAGAACCTACTGAATTAACAAAAATCTCCAGAAGTGAGTTGGATTCAGTAATGAATGACAACGGGGCAATCGAAATTAGAGAACGAAATTTAACGGACTAATAACTATGCAGTTTTTACAAAATCACATCGCAAAGTTAAATGGACTCCTTATTGTCGGAGCAACCGCACTGATAGGTTGTACGGCTGGAGGGAATAACCCGGGAATTGAATACGCCCCAAACATGTATGTGTCTGAAGCGTATGAAGCGTATACCCAAACGCAAGAAATGAAATACAATCCAAATGGTATGACCATGCGGATTCCTGTTGAAGGCACAGTAGCCATTGGGCAATTGGAATATACGTTGTATGAAGAGGATTACGAAGCCTCAACTTCATGGATAAATCCAGTTCCTCCAACAGAAGTAAATGTTGCAGAAGGCGGACGATTGTACAACATTCAATGTCAGCACTGTCATGGAAAAACGGGGAAAAATAATGGTGGCGTTATTAAAAGTGGGAAATATCCACCACCACCATTTGAAAGCTATCAAGCCGACTACATAAAAACGCTTTCGGATGGTAAGGCATTTCATTCCATCACGTTTGGAAAGAACAATATGGGGTCTCATGCCTCCGTGTTAACTCCTCAAGAACGATGGAAAGTATTACACTATGTACGAAAACTTAGTTTAGGCGACGATTTTGTTTATGCAGAAGAGTCGGATGAAAGCGAAACGTTAGAACGTGTAGATGCCCACGGAAAAAAGTTTGATGGATTTGATATTGTTGATGTCGGAGACGATATGGCCATGATCAACCAGGCTATGGGTAATATTCATTTTGGAGACTTGAAATACAAGAAATTTATTGACGAAGGTTCTTCTTATTTGGATAAAGTAGCTAAGTATATGGTTGATAATCCAGCCCTTAACGCCCTTGTTGCCGGTCACATTGCTTCAGACGTAAAAGTTCCAGGTTTAACCGGTGAGCTAAGTTTGATGAGAGCAAAAACCGTTTGTAAGTATTTGGAATCTAAAGGCGTTTCAGCTGATCGATTAAGTCCGAAAGGAAAAGGATCGAGTATGCCAGTGGCGTCTAACGACACCAAAGAAGGAAAAGAAAAGAATAGAAGAGTAGAAATTTATTTCATTAAATAATTCAGAATAATACAACAATGGGACACCATCATATATCTGAGGTTAATTCGGAAAAGTTTGAGTTTACTAGGCGATCAAAAGCCATTGTAGGTGGAATTTTTCTGGTTGGATTGATTCTTACGTTTATCGGAGTATCTAAGCTTAAAACGGCCGAGGAGTCAAAGGGCAAAGAAGCCGATGAGCAGAAAGTTGAGCAAACTGAAGAACATACTACACCTGTCCATGCAGTTGATATGCAGGATGATGTGGACGAACACCACGCAGAAGGAACACATACTGAAAAAGCCGATGACCATGCCGAAAAAGGACATAGTGAAGGTGCTTCACATGGAAAGATAGCCGGTTCGGTGCAAGCATCATGGCTTACTCAATTATGGGCTAACTTATTGTTGAATTCATATTATTTCTTGCTGTTTGCAGCAGCGGCCTTGTTTTTTATTGCGCTGAATTATGCGTCGAATGCGGGCTGGTCTACCCTGTTAAAACGGGTTATGGAGTCTATTACGTCGTATTTACCCATCGGTATCTTGTTATTGGTGGCGGTCATTTATTTTGGTAAAGAATATCTATACGATTGGGTTGAATACTTCCAAATGAATATACCATCTGATTCACCGCTGTATAAAAAGGTGTTGGCTGAAAAAGATTGGTTCTTGACTGAAAATTGGTTGTTAATTGGCGTACCGTTGATTCTTGTTATCTGGTGGGCTTTCCGAGTTGTGTTGGTGAAACTTTCTCATCGTGAAGATGAAGAGGGTGGAACGACATTCTTTAAAAAGAGTGTGACCTATTCAGCCGCATTTTTAGTGGTTTTTGCATTCAGTTTTTCTTTGATGAGCTGGTTGGTAATGATGAGTATTGATCCACTATGGTATAGTACAATCTACTCGGTATACAATTTTGCAATTGCCTTTGTAACAGGTCTAACGGTTATATGTTTCTTTACCTTATACCTAAAGTCTAAGGGGTACATGGAAGTCGTTTCGGATGAAGTAATTCATGATTTAGGTAAATTTATGTTTGCCTTCAGTATTTTCTGGGCATATATCTGGGTTTCTCAATACCTGTTAATTTGGTATGCGAATATGGGGGAGGAAACGATCTATTACGTCGCACGAACATCGGAACATTATAGACCCATGTTTAGAACCAACTTCCTCATGTGCTTTATCCTTCCATTTTTGATTTTAATGATGCGAAAAGCAAAACGTAGCCCTAAGGTATTGTTAGTTGCCGGGAGTATCATATTATTGGGTCATTGGTTGGATTTATTTCTAATGATTATGCCTGGTACGGTAGGGGAGAATGCAAGTATTGGCTTGTTAGAAATTGGAATGACCATGACGTTTGCTGGTTTATTTATATTCTGGATCCTTAACAACCTTTCGAAAAAGAATCTATACGCCAAAAATCACCCATATCTGTTGGAATCAGCCAATCATGATGTAGGGGTTTAATACACGATTTTATCGCTTTAAAGAGGAAGCCCTATTGCTCAGCAATAGGGCTTTTTTTATGCCAAAAAATGCCAATAATCAGATTATCTTTGCGCGCTTATTTAACGACAAGAAATGCTAACAGCTTCTAATCTATCCCTTCGATTTGGTAAACGTGTTTTGTTTGATGAAGTGAACGTCAAGTTCACCGAAGGGAACTGTTATGGTATCATTGGCGCCAATGGTGCTGGTAAGTCAACATTTTTAAAAATATTGGCTGGTGATATGGAAGGAAATACAGGAGATATTTCGATTACACCGGGCATGCGAATGGCGGTGTTAAAACAAGATCACTTTGAGTTTGACAAGTCGCAGGTACTTGAGACGGTTATTATGGGTCATAAAAGCCTATATAACTTGATGAAAGAAAAAGAGGCGATCTATGCCAAAGAAGATTTTAGCGATGCAGACGGAATAAAAGCATCCGAGCTTGAAGAGAAGTTTGGTGAAATGAACGGTTGGATGGCTGAGAGTGAGGCTGGAGAAATGCTGAGTTCATTAGGCGTTGCTGAGGAATACCATTTTCAAAACATGGAAGACCTCAACAGCAATTTAAAGGTTCGGGTTTTGTTGGCACAAGCCTTATATGGCGACCCAGACATTTTGCTGCTTGATGAGCCCACGAATGATTTGGATGTTGAAACGATAACCTGGTTGGAGAACTTTTTAGCCGAGTCAAAAAATATTGTAATTGTCGTTTCTCACGATAGACACTTCTTAGATTCGGTTTGTACGCACACAGCCGATATTGATTTCAATAAGATTAAGGTTTACGCAGGGAGTTACACATTTTGGTATGAATCGAGCCAATTGGCTCTTCGACAAAAACAGCAGGCAAACAAAAAAGCCGATGACCGTAAGAAAGAGCTTCAGGCTTTTATCGAGCGATTTAGTGCCAATGTAAAAAAATCAAAGCAAGCCACCTCCAGAAAGAAAATGCTGGAGAAGCTGAATATTGATGATATTCAACCTTCCAGCCGACGTTATCCTGCGATACTTTTTGAACAGGAGCGTAAAGCCGGAGACCAAATCTTAAATGTAGATGGCCTTGCATTAGATGGCTTTTTTAAAGACATTAGTTTTAGCGCGTATAAAGGAGAAAAGATCGCAGTAATATCCAGAAACAGTTTAGCGGTTACGAATTTCTATCGGTTGCTTAATAAGGAGATCAAACCAACAAACGGAAAGATCGAATGGGGAATTACCATTCAAAAAGCCTATCTGCCAAACGAAAATGAAGGATACTTTAATGGTAGGCTTGATTTGGTGGATTGGTTGAGACAATATTCAACAGAAAAAGATGAAACCTTTATTCGAGGTTTCCTGGGTAAAATGCTTTTTAGTGGAGAAGAGGTATTTAAAAAGAGTGACGTATTGAGTGGTGGAGAAAAGGTGAGATGTATGATTTCAAGACTTATGCTGGCTCAACCCAACCTTCTCATACTCGATGAACCAACCAATCACTTGGATTTGGAGGCCATTACTGCATTTAATGAGGGTTTAAATACATTTAAAGGATCTGTGTTGTTTACATCACATGACCATACATTTGTTCAATCCATTGCGGATCGAGTTATTGAAATTACTCCGAACGGAATTATAGACAAGAAAACCGACTTTGATACATTCATACAAGATAAAGAAATCAAAGCCAGACGTGAAAAACTTTATAACGATTAATACTTAAAATTAAGAAAATGAAAAAAACACTTTTAGCCATCATGATAGGGAGCTCTTTTTTATGTGCTTGTAACGGTGGGTCAACTTCGCAAGAAGTATTGTTAGAATCTCAAACAGATAGTGTGTCATACGCTTTAGGTTGTTTGAATGCACAGGGACTTCAAGACAATTTACCAGAAGAATTAAATACGGAATTGGTTCTTGCAGGTATGAAAGAATATCTTGCTAACGACTCAAACCCGGAGACCCTAATCCCGGTGGAGCAGTGTAAAACCATTGTAGATAATTACAGTCGTCAGAAAAGTGAGGAAGAAGCTGCCGCTTTGGCAACTGAAAATAAGATTGCAGGAGAAGCTTTCTTAAAGGAGAATTCGACCAAAGAAGGTGTTGTAACCTTGCCAAGTGGACTACAATATAGAGTAATCACAGAAGGTACGGGTGCTAAACCAGGTGTAGACGATAAGGTGAGTTGCCATTATACAGGAAGATTTATAGGTGGCAAGATTTTTGATAGTTCTGTTCAACGGGGCCAACCTGCAGAATTTGGTGTTACAGGTGTGATCCGTGGATGGATTGAAGCGCTTCAACTGATGCCAGTAGGTTCTAAGTGGGAATTATTCATCCCATCTGACCTGGCTTACGGAGAAGGTGGAAGACCTAATATTCCAGGGAACTCCACGTTGATTTTTGAATTAGAAATTTTAGAAATAGTAAAATAATGAAAAAGAAAATAATACTCGTCGCCGTCGTATGTTTTACGATACTTACGTCGATGAAATTAACATCACAGAATAAAATGCAAGGACAAACAGATTTAGAAGCCCTATCGTATGCGTTGGGTCTAAACGTAGGTAACAGTTTAAAAACAAGTGGGTTCAATGACTTGAATACCGAAGAATTTGTAAAAGGAATTAACAAAGCTCTTACAACTGAAGTTAGTCAGGAACAACTGGATAACGCAAACAAGGTAGTACAAGCACACATGCAGGAATTACAAGCAGCTAAAGCGAAAGTTGCGGCTGGTGAAGGAAATGCGTTTTTAGCAGAAAATGGGAAGAAAGAAGGTGTGATTACACTTCCAAGTGGATTACAGTACAAAGTTATTAAGGAAGGTACAGGTGTAAAACCGACTGCAACCGACCAGGTAACAACACACTATACGGGTACATTTATAGACGGAAAGGTGTTTGATAGCTCAGTTGAACGAGGTCAACCCGCTACATTTCCAGTAAATGGTGTCATTAAAGGGTGGACAGAAGCGTTGCTTTTGATGCCAGAAGGTTCAAAATGGCAATTGTTTATTCCTTATGATCTCGCTTATGGAGATAGAGGAAATCAAGGAATTCCAGGATACTCTGCACTTATTTTCGATATCGAATTGATCAAAATTGTTGGAAAGTAAACCTAACGAATAACGAATTGAGAAGGAGTGGTTTTGCCACTCCTTTTTTTATGATCTTATTTACCGCGGCCCTGAAGCATAATCAATGCTGTGTAAATAAGGATTTTAAAATCAAGGGCTAACGACATGTTTTCTACATACAGTATGTCGTACTTCATGCGTTCCAGCATTTCGTCAACGTTTTCGGCGTAGCCATACTTTACCTGACCCCAGCTGGTTATTCCAGGCTTAACTCTATGCAAGCGTTTATAATGTGGTGCACGTTCAACAATTTTGTCAATAAAAAATTGTCGTTCAGGCCGTGGCCCAACCAGGGTCATATCATTGATAAGCACATTGTAAAATTGAGGTAATTCGTCTAGACGGGTCTTTCGTAAAAATTTGCCTATTCGGGTAATTCTTGGATCGTCTTCAGACGAAAGCATCGGTCCGCTTTGTTCCGAATCTATATACATAGTCCGAAACTTGAAAATGTGGAAAGGATTACCCCCCAGACCAATTCTCTCCTGACTAAAAAACATAGGCCCCTTGCTTGTGCTGTAGACCGCTATTCCAATAAATAAATACACTGGGAAGCCAATAATCAAAGCAAGAAGTGACAGGGAGATGTCCATAAATCGCTTAACACTTTTTTGCCAATCGGGCATATGGTATGGACTAATCTGAATCAAAAGTGCCCCTAAAATGTTATTGATCCGTACACTACCCGATAGGATGTCGTACATATCTGGAATGATTTTGATATTTACACCCAGGCCGCTAAGTTGGTCAATGATCCGATTAATCTTTTCGTGCTCACTTGTTTCAATAGCGATGAGAGTTTCTTCAATGTGTCTGTCCGTAATTACTTTGGGTAGGTCTTTATACGAACCAAGATGCGCAAGCTTGTCCTTAAACAGACCTTTATCTTCGCCATTCACATTCACATACCCTTCAAAAATGTAGCCTTCACTTTGTTTGGCATTCTCCAGTTCGGTAAAAAGAGCCATGGCTTTCTCGTCAGAACCTATTAGGATGGTTTTAAAGCCTATTTTACGCTCTTTAATTAAATTTCCGATGCGGGTTGTCAGAATGACTCTAAAGATCTCAGTAAGTCCAAAATGAAAGGCAAACAACGCAACGAAAGAATTGTAATACGCTGTATAAGCAGAAACCTCATCGTCTAACAGGACGCCGAAGAAAAGAACCAACGAGCCAAAAAAGCTAACAATGAGCACCCGGCTCAGCTCTTTAAGCCTCGATTTTCGTAATACTTCCTGGTATTGACCATATAAGTAAAATGCCATTACCCAAAATATGGGTATAGATATAAGTCCAACGTATAAGTTTGGATCGTTTAATCCATCAACATAACTTTTGCCTTCCTGTATATGTGATCGATAAAAATAGAATAGTAACCATGAAATGACTCCAGCTAGGAAGTCAAATAGGATGTATAGAAATCGATAGAATCGTATCTTCAAAAATGAACCAACTTTAGGTTGTCAATATATATACGTCCGTTTGGATTATCGTCAGGTCCATAAGCTTCAAGGAAAATCCGAAATGTAGCATCGGCAAACCTAGGGTCACTCATGTCTTCGTTAAGACTGATGTAACTCTTTTTCCAAACACCCTCCGTTGAGTACAATATCAAAACAGGAATTCGGTCTAATTGAGTGCCCGATTGATCGTACGCATAAAATCCAACCTGCATAGCTGTTTCTAAATTGTAATTCAATTCAAGATACGTCGCAGAATTGGTTTCGATACTAAACTTACTTATGGTAGAATTTTCGAATTTTTGGTCGGCAGAATCAAATTCAACATATGCCGAAACTAAATTCTTTGGATTGTGCTTAAAAACTTCAGAGGGTTCAAAGGTTAATCGAATTGAATCTTCATTAACGTTTAATCCACTAGGCTCCATACTTATGGCCCGATCTTCAAAGTCTTCGATCCATATAAAATCGGTTGAATCGTGATAGGTGATTTGAGGAAAAATTGAGTCTATTTGACCCGCCTTTAAAATCATTGTATCCAGGACTCCCTGATAAAATGGGTAAACTTCTCTATCGTCACTCCGGCCGTTTTTCTTGATTCCAGCAAGTATGGTTACTCGAGCCGTATCATTGACAAGAACAGGAACCATAGCGGGCAATTCAAAGGCCCCTATAAGTTGGCCATCAACGTATACCCATGCATCCAAAATGTCGTGCGCATTACTTCCCTGACTGTTGTCGGATTTAGTGGTAAGCTCGAATTCGGCTATATACAGGTACGCTGGGATACCTTCTTCCCGGTCAAATACGCTACAACTTCCCAAAAATAAACTGAGTATAAATCCGTATAAAGTAAGGACTTGTATACGATTGCGGGGTAAAGAAATGTTGTTTTTTTTAGAAAAATCTATCATTTACGGCTAAAATTTCGTTCTAGTTGATCCAGTATCCGATCTGCAACAGCTCGACATTCAATAAAATCATTGATGCCTAGAACGGGTTCTGTACCTAAAACGATGCAATAGTAGAAAGATTCTATTTCTTTT
>CAYZWM010000041.1:0-22041 GCA_964482155.1 uncultured Chitinophagaceae bacterium
TACCTATATAAAGGACATACAAACGCCCAGGAGGCGACTCCCAGGCGTTCACTAATTTTTAAAACAGAAACAGGACTAATTGATTATGCTTTCAAAGCAATTGTATAGGCCTTTTGTTGGTAATGGCCTCAAATTGAAGCAAATTACTAACGTTTGATAACTGATTTGTTCCAAAGTTCAAGTTGCCATTTCCGAATTTCCCTGGAAAATCTAACGTACCTAATATATAAGCCTTGTTATTGTTGTCTGTGAATTTAACCAGGTATCGACCAATCAATACTGAATCGATCAGCTTTTGGTTGTCCCAACTGTTTGTGTCTAGTTCACAAACGATACGATGATCATAGATCTTTGGGTTAGATGGGTTTTTCCCCATAGTATAAAGTCCGGTTTCTGGGAGGAAAGGTATCTCTGCCCAGTCCTTACCTGGAGCAAGAGTCAATAATGCTACCGTGTTATATTCAGGTGAGTTGTCGTAGAAAATGGATACATCAGAGTCAATAATGTAACTTATCTGACCTAAACCTCCCCATTCGTGGATAAAGTTCATCATGCTGTTTTTTGATTGTTTTTATGGCTATTAAAGGGGACATTCTGTCCAGGATTCAGTGACAGATTGTCCAAAAGTTTTCTAATGGATTGAGAGTCAGATGGCTTAGGCTTGTTTTGGGCACGGTTCCAGTTCCTTTTCATCGTTTCAAACGCTAAAACGGACTCAGGAAGGTCATGGGCATGGCAAAACGCCTGGATAATCTCCTTCATTTTATACTTGTGAAGGTTGGTTAAATTCTCAAGGAATACAGGCTGAGAAAAAAACATCTCATATACGTAATTACGTACAAAGCTGTTAATTTCACGTTGAGCGTCTGATGATAGGTAGAAGCCATTACGGCTAAACATATCGCTTGGGATAATCAGAGGCAAGGTATGGTCGTAATTAGTTGGTTTATACCTAGATCCCGTCTTATTCAGGAAGCTTATAATGTATTTGCCGTAGTGCGTGGATCTTGAAAGTACGATAGGTGATCCAAGTTTACTAATGAGCCAGTAATTAGTGAGTTTTGTGCAGTGTAGATTTACCCTTACTTCCATAAAACCAAAGTTAACGCAATTGCGTCAACTTTGGAAAAGAAGTAATCTACAATTCTATGTGCCCATTGTCTGTCATAGAAAAGTATTCATCTGTGTTTAGTATGATAATATGATCCAACAATTTAAACTCCATAATTTCACAGCATTTCTTTAATTTTTCGGTGAGCAAAATATCTGCTCGACTGGGTTGATTATTACCTGAGGGGTGATTGTGAGCAATTATGATTCCGGAAGCCCCTGAGAGAAGCGCTGCCGATAGAATTTTCCTTGGATCAACGATAACACTTGATATACCACCTACACCAACGACCATGTAGCTAACTACGGCGTTAGCCCGATCTAAATAAAGTGCATAGAAAGATTCGCAATAGTGCAATGTTTCTGGAGGGAATAACTCAAAAAAGATATCTGCTGCGTCAGATGATTTGGTGATCTTTCGTGGAACTATGATGGATTTTTTATACGTTAGTTGTACTTCAGAAACTACTTTATTCCAAAGTTCTTCGTCTACTTTAATGTCTGCCATTTTGATTTTTAATTATGTGCCCCAGCTTGAGCCAGGGCACGGTTGAGAATGATTAAGATTGTGATTGTTTAGCCAGGGCATATGGAGTCGGGTTTGCTTGAAAATACGCTTTCAACTTGTCGTAGAAGTAAATTTCATCAGCCTTCTTTAGGCGTCCTGAAATGTAACGTTTAACCAGGTCCCGAAGTTGGTCCAATAAGTCGTACGCTTCTTTTTTCGTAGTATCTGCGTTTTCAGTCAATAAGCGTTCAGCGTGCTTAGCGTAGGTTACGAGCCGACCACATAGTCCATTTTCGAAAAGTACTTTCTTGGTCAAGGTTAAGGTGTAATCCATTTGCTCGTCTTGGGTTAAATTTTTTGTCTCTTGCATAATTGATAAATATTATTTGATGTTCACAAATCGCACATCGAATAACTGTTTAGCGTATGCAACACGAAAAATATCCTGACATCAAACTCATCATTTACCTGCGGTTTAATAATGGATAAATTGAAAAAATCAATGGACACAGTGGACACGATACTGATGCTCAGTATGTTACGTTTTTTAGAAATCCAGACCTATCCAAAAGGCCCTTTTGTGGACATGAGTGGATACGGTTGGATGGCTTAGAGTAGGGTTTATTTACTTAGTGAGTTGTTTTTCAATACCTTATATCTTATGTCCACTGTGTCCATCAATTTTACCTTAATACGTACCAAAGTGCCATGATCGGGCTGTGGCATAAAAAAAGGCATAAAAAAAAGCCCTGTGTAGTACACAGGACTTTTCTAATTACGTTCACATCTACACCGTCGATGTACAAATTTTATCCAGGTGCAGCCTATGACTAGGTTGCCTATAATAATTCGTGCCCAAATGTCCCCAATTGCTTAACTCTGAGATCGTATACTTATATGTAAAGGTGATCAGCGAGCCGTCTTTTGCATTTGTCTGTAGGGTAAAGTGTTTTTGATTAACATTCCGGATCCTATGTTCATAGAGCCGAAGTGGATAATGCTCAACTTCTTGAGCAGGATGATAAACCACTAGGTACTCTTCAGAATAGTCCGGGTACTGAAACTCTACAGGCCGAGATAAATCGTCAGCCTTTAAGTCGACCAGGATAGGACAGTCAACCTTTTGGAATAACAGGTTGAATTCATACCCTACATCAACATCGATACCAATGTCAGGAGTTACCTGAGTTGCATTGGCTTCTAAACTAAAGGCCACTAGGCCTCCGATGAATAGAAAAATTTTAATGCGTCCTCTCATTTATTTCTAATGAAATTATAATTAGGAAATCAAATTTGGACTAAGTGATACGGGCTGTCAAGGACACTAAGTGTCTATCATGTTTTTTGCATTGTCCATAAGGTGACACATATCCTTATAAAACTGCATGGCGTCGCTTCGCTCTTCTGTGTCCCAGTTTCGACCTTCAGGCGATAACATGCACAGGTTTAGACTCTTCCACATTATTCTTTTGGCATCATCTTTCGTGTAGATCTTGAAAAATCGTCTCAGATTTTCTAAGGTTTTTTTGCTGCATTTTCCCTTCTTATTTTCAATTGAATCAGGCTTGCTCATAGTTTGATTAGGTTTATTTTACTGGTTATAAGTCTGGAACTTACGAATAAATTAATACATAGTGCCTGTATATGACGACGAAACGATTCTATTTATTGCTAGTTACTTCTGGTTAATCGATTGGTGTACATTGGAGGACTTAGAATGGCATGGGATTCTTCTATTTCTAGCAGTAGGTCGGTTACATATTTGTCCTGGCTTTCTCTACTAATATAACTTGATGGGTGTCCAACGGTTATTGGCTTTGATGTAATAAAGTACTTGTTGTTTTTGTCGAAGTTACTATGAACCTCTTCTCCCATCAGCACAATTATGTCTTTATATTCTGGTTTTAGTTTCCAAAACCATGCTGATGCAAGTTTACGTTTCTCTCCAAAATTCTCCGGAAAGTAATCTACGTCGTACAGGTTTGTTTTTAGCACCTCACAATGATGTAACTTATAAATCACCTTATCTAAAAGCTTCCCTGTTCGGGTTGAGGAGCACAAGGGTTTTAAGCCTGGTTTATTGTGCATCCCAACTAAAATTATTCGTCGTTTGATTATGGTCATGGGTTGTTGCATCTTAACATTGTTATTACCGTCAGCAGTTCAAACACAGTGGTTATAACCAATTTTACCCCATGGTCCTCCATCACGTCAATAAGGTTTGCCTCAGGGGGAGATTCAAACATGGATATCACACCGTTAAGTTCAACCTCGTCAGGTACAGCAATGAAGTTTTTTTCATCCTTAATTTTTTGCCAAAGGTTAATGTTCTCATGACGGCGAACCTGATGGTAGCCATTCTCCAAGAGGAGACAATCGATTTTTAAAATGTCCATTTCTTATTTATTTAGATGTTCAGATTCGTGTTGTTGTGCTGATAATCTTCCTTCGTTTATTGGCACTGTTTTAAATATTGGGACCATCCATCGCATATATTTTTTATCCCTCCGAAGGATCTCAAATTCTGTTGATTCATAAAGTAGATAGGCCTGCTCGCTTAGGGTAGGTATCATCTCTGGTGGTACTTGGAAACAATACACTTTTGCCATTTCGCCGTCCATGTCAATTTTTAAACTGCCAACATATTGGAAAGGCTGCACAAAGTTGTCCGTGCGATAGCTCCCATTGTTCCTGCCGTCACCTATTTGGGTTACGAAAACACCAGGCTCTAAGTCAAACAACTTCTCTTTGATAAATTCGATATCAACCCCTTTGATCCCTTCCGAATCATCTATGTATACTTTACTAATTGTCATAATTTATTGAACCCGATGACGGAGCAAATAGGTCATTCAATGTGGTCGTCAACAAAGTAAGTTGGAATACCGCCAACCCATTGTCCCGTTCTCTTAGCTACTAAAAACCCTCTCTTCCAAAACTCATCATGAACTTCATCCCAAATATTCTTTGTCTCATAAAATTGCATCCAACTTTGAGGGAATCTAGCATTAGCATCTATCGGACTGTCCCAGTGGTCCACAGGTGATAAACTTGCTTCTACCTCATATTCATCTAAGAGTCGGCGAAATCGATAATAAGTACCTCCACGTTTTAAGAAATACCAAGTACAACCGTCAGCGTCTTTTTCAGTGTGTGTCAGATTGGATTGACGAATAATATTTTCTAAAGTTCTGAATTTGTTCTTCTTACTCATTGTCTTTGGGTTCAATAAGCCGCCCAAGGCTATTGTTTTTAATTTATAGGTTCAATTGGTATTCTCAATTCAAGCCTGTCTACGCTGCACATCGGTTGGCCTGGCGAATACCCACCTGGAGCACCTATGAACGCAAACGGCTTTAAGCATTCCGCACAATGAACCGTTAGATCCATCGAATACCCTGTTACTTCATCAGTTTCGTCACTTTTGGTAAGGCGCGCAATGCTCGCCTCTGTAGTGAATTCCATGTGTTTACAATCTTCTTTTATAATCTCGTCTTTGGGGATTACTCTGTTTTTAAACTTGATTATGAACCCTACCGTTGGTAAAGGAAATATATACAACCACCTCTTTTTTTGATCCCAGAAGAACCCTATCCATAGGTCATACCATGCAAAGATTATTTCTACTTTCTTACTCATTTTCTGTTGTGTTAAAATCATCCTTAATAGCTGGTCTAAGCAAAGAATAACTGGAGAGAATCTCACCGCACTCCAATATATTTGTTATATCGGATTTGGTTATTTGGTGTTTCAAAGAGATCTTCTTCTTTCGTTGCCTTGAGAATATCTCTGTCGGGAAAGTCGGACATAATACGCGCGTCCATAAAAGTTGTAGCGTCTACGACTCTTACTGATCCCGACCTAGATATTACTCACATGAACATAATGCTACTTAAGCGAGAGGTTATTTGTCCCTTCCTTTTCTTTAACGCCCTCAAATAGTTCAGCTGTTTTGGGGGACGTGTCACCGGTGTAAAGGGGTCTGAGTCCAAGTTCAAACTCTTGAATCATTCCATAAATTTGTCCTTTCTCTTGGCCGCTTGCTTTTGATATTTGTCTTTTAATGTTGATAAGCGATACCTCAACATTTTCCACATTGTTTGCGTTGATGTCAGCAATGTGAACCTTTCCTGTTTTGGTATTTCTTGCCATTATGACAAAAGACACGCCTTTTTTTGCTGCCCATCTGTGCAGTCGATTAATCCATTTTAGAATTTTGGGGATTGCCCACATAATTGTATTATTAAAGTTGAAAATTATTTACTTGTTTTAAAGATTTCAGTCGTCTGGTCTTCACCTTACTCGTTGTCCTATTTTCTTTATTGGCTTAGTTTTTCTAAAATCTCATAAGCCAACAACTTCGTTTGGCCATGAGTCTCTTGAGGGGTAACCGTGCAAATAAATCTTTTAATTATGCGGGTTTTTTCCTCCTCATTTTCGACACATTCAACGATGTCGATTTTCCCTTCGTGTTCGATTTGTCTAAATACAGTATCCATGTCAATAGGGGTTTTACAAAGCCGCCCAAGGCTGTTTATGTACGTTGAAAGGACTCTATGGAGAGTTAGTATCTCATCCCCATATAGATTGATGGTATGCTCTTTATCTGTGTCCATGTCAGTTATTGTGATATTGAAAGCACGTTGCTTTATATCAACTTCCTTGGCACATTGAAAGGAGGTGAGTGACAATGATCCTTTTGCGCCATTTAAGCTGCCCTTTTTTGTTTTAGATAGATACATTCCCATCAGTGAGAACTATTGGTTTTGTTTTCAATTTCCGGTTTTATGATCGGGCATATAAAGACATTTGGTGACGCCTGGAGCCAGTTTATCACACTTATAAAGTGTTTAAGTCTAAAAGTTTTTCCTGATTCAATACGTTGGTAAGTGGCTAGTGTAACGCCCATCTGTTTAGCGGCGGCTCTCATTCCCAGACCACCCTCGAGTAATCGCTTTGCCTTTAGAGCCAGCACTAATTCTCCGTGTTTAAATACTGCTTCGTATGTCATAAGTTTAAGGTCAGTTAATTATCGTTTGGTGTAATAAAATCTTTGTTCTGCTCTAACCGGTTAGCCATGTCTCTTAATAGTAGGATGTTGTTTGAGCGATCACTACTCGAAATGTAGCTTGCCTGTGCATCCATTGTGCAATGCGGGTAGGTTAATACTATCGCTCCCCAATTTTCTGGAATCAGATCCGTAACCAGGGCATAGATGTCTCGCATTTTCTGCCCGTCTGGAGATAGATTCACTTTGCTCTTAACCCTCTCCTGGTATTCGGTTATCAGTTCAGGTATCTCCGTGAACAGATTATCCAGGTTAACCTTCGCAAACCAGTTACGTAAATTGTCTTGTGCCGTTTGTATTGCCAGTGAAGTTTCCTCCGTAGTGTCCAGGATGTTGTCCGTGGTTTTTATCACGCGTTCCAATGCTTCATGGTACTGAAGTGTCTTAGTCTTAAACCGTTTTTCATAAAACGGAGTGTCCCCAACCTCGTCAAGGCACTCCAGTAATAACGCGATCAACAGATAAGTCTTAAGGATAGTTTCGTTAATACTCATTTTTTCTTTCTTAGTTTGACTACTCCTTCTGTGTAGTGACTCAAAAGTTCCTTGCGCATATCTTCATACATCTGTACTCTAGCGGGTAACGGAAGTGCAGCAATGGTGACTTGAATCAGATCCAATACGTCACTCCATCCAGCGAAAAATGCGTTTTTCATTTGCTTTCGTTGCTCAGGAGTCATCTTGCTCTCGTCCATTTTCATATCCTCTAGATATGACTGGTAGCGGGGTTGTATTACTCTCCTGCCCATAACTCCCCCTTTCTTTTGGCCTCCAGGTACTCCAGCAGTATTAGTAATGCGCTGAGGAGTGACGACGTGCCTATGCACATAGAGACTCCTGGCATAAATTCGGAGGCCAGAAAATACCCCAGGATCAGCAGCGCCAATGGCGCCATTAAGTATCCATAAAATTTCATATTTTTTAATTATTAATAAATTGTATTGTTAATTAATGCTACAGAATAAACCAGCGTTTGATGTCCCACTTATCGTACCACTCATCATCTGAAACGTACAGCTGCTCCATATTCTGAAGCCACTCTCCAAAAATCTCTTTGTCCTCAAGGGTTATCGCACGAATTGATAGGCCATCTGAAGGTAGCCGAAGCCTGAAGCCAGTCTCTCTTCCAAATTTCTTCAGCTTCTTCGAGGCTTTGTAGAGCCCATGAGATAACCGAACAATATGGAGCACCTTGTGCAGTCTATATACCTGCTTTTTTGTTGCGTTGTAGGTATGTTCGCCCTGTTCAACTCGACGGAAGATCTGATCTAAACTTAGCTGTGTACTTATGATCAACTCAAACGCTATGTCCTGTCGTAAACTCATTAGTACCAACCAATACGGGTGATGTCACCTTCTTTTTTGTCGCAGAAAGATGAATTGCCAATCTCTTCTTTACGAGATTCAAAGATTCGAAGTTGACCAGGTGTAATGTCCTTCACATTTATGTAAACATTCTCCCAGCCTCCATCTGTTTTTTTGCCGAACCCGATGATGCAACCTGTCCTATAGGGGTTGACTTCGTCATGATCTTGGATTCGTTCTTGTGATACATAGTTGTACAAAACCTCGATTAAAATGTTTCGTGCTTTTGCTACATTGCTTTTTGATAATGCCATAATTCTATTTATTGTTCGTCATCAATTAATACGCCTGTAAAGTGCCCACCATTTTGGTATATCAGCTGTCCATTGTTCAACATCAATTCCAATGTTTCGTGGGTTTCGTTTCTGTAGTCCATCAGACCCTTAATATCTTGTGTCACTACTTTGTAGTTCTTAAGACCTCTATGCACCACGTATATGGTAGCGTACGGGTGAACCGTGTTAGTAGGTTTTGATTCTCGAGTGTGCTGGTTATCGTAATATGCACGATACTGCCCTCCAATTTCCAGGTGTGTTAGATCTAGTGCCATGGTTATTCCAATTTGGATATTTCAAATTCATTATCGTCGAGGAACGGTCTTTCAGGCTGGTTGTGGTATACTATCTTTATACCCATTGATCCATCTAGTGGCCAATAACCGCCAACATCTTTGAACAACTTTTGGGGGTCAGTGTTATTGGAATGTTCGACGAAATCTTTGCATAACTTTCGAATAAATGCGTCTGCGAATCCTACTCGGTTCTTTTCATCCTTTCGTCTTGTCTGTTGAGCGAGGCTTGCCCCGCATAGGACCATTTCTTTTATCAGTTCGTCTACCGTAGTAATACCATATTCCGTGGCCAGTACTGGCAACTTGAAATCGAAATCAAATTCAACATGAAGTTCTGCCGATGTTGGGTAATGTTTTACAATGTGTGTTTCTTTACTCATAATATTCTGTTTTATGTAAAGGGAAGGTCCTTGATTTTGTCATTGGTCGGCTGTTTTTGTCGTTCCTCTTCTTCAGGATCCTTTACGCCCATTTCTTTATACTTTTTTTGCCTGCTTAAAGCCGATCCACCTTCACCAAAAGAGATCAATCCAATGTCCAATTTGTCGTACCAGAACACCATGCAATGGGTGTAAGATCCTTTCTTGAACTTTCGTTTTGTACGTTCAATGAAGATCTCCTTATTAAGTTGCAGCTGGTTTTCTAAGGTCGCTTTGTCCAGGCCATTGGAATCATTCTGATTCCGGAGTTCTTTTTGATACAGGCCAACAATATTTTGGATACGGATGTATAGTTTGCCGTCGTGGATCTCGAATTCACGTTCCTCCATAATGGCTCCAACCATAAAGAGAGATTCCACTGTTCTCCAGAACTTGGAGATATCGTCATTACCAATAAAGATGAAGTGTTGCCGCTTAAGGGTGTCCTCAACTATTCGTTGGAATTTTTCGTAGGCCAGTCCTATACGTTCCCTGTCTAGTAATAACTTGCACGTGGCCAATAGGCAGGCGTAGTTCTCAATGAAACGATCATCTACGCCCAATCCCTTCACAGCATGTGAAAGTTCCTTAGAACACGCTATAAAGGTTTCTTTGAATTTCTCCTTAAAATATGGGGCGTGCCGTAATATGTGAACTGTTAAGTGACTCAAGCCTTTGTTTTCCATGGCCTGTAGATCTCTAAAGATTTCCTTCTTCTCTGCAGTCCTTTTGGTCTCTTCAAATACCAACATCATTACACGCTGAAAGAATGCGGGCTCTATAGTTGGCATTTCCTGCCCTGAAACTATAGCTGCACTGTATACCGGTGTTACGTCGGTGTCAAACGTGTGGTCCTTCTTTCCTCGAGTGTAACCTGTACGGTCATAAACGTTTTTCAGGTTCTCAATAATCTTCTTGTGAAGGTTATTTTTATATTCGTCAGCCCAAACAATGGAGTTTCTAAACTGTGCGAAGCTTCGCATAAAACCAACGCCAGTGGTGTTCCCTCCGAGCATAATGGCGTGTTGAGGTTCACCAAGCAAAGTGAGTAAGCTTTGTGCATAGGTCCCCTTACCAGATCCTCGAGGCCCATAGAGGAATAGAATGGGAAACCGCCTGCTCATTGCTAGAAATATGGTGTCACTGAATATAGCTGAGACAAAGAACATAAAACCGAGTATCGCATTATCACCAAAGGATCCATGAAACTGTTTGAACCAGGTGGCTAATGGTAATTTGTTTGGTTTGTATACAAACTTTCTGTAATTGAGAAACATATCTTCCTGGTTCTCATATATTTTGCTTTTGTAAGGGATGAAAAAGTTCTCATCACCATGTTCTACTATGCCATATTCATCTACAGGCTTGAATTTAGTTTCGCCAGATTCAAGCGATTCGAGATCTATAATGCCATTGGCAAAGGCAAAGAACTTTCCTCTTGGATTGTACCCAAGTATGTTGACCATACGGGTCGATTTCTCCTCCCTCTGCAGTTTATCCTGGAGGCGAATCAGGTCAGATTCGCGTCCTTTCCACAAGTAGTTTCCTTTTCGTGCAATGATCTTTCGAAACGAAGCAAGACTAATAAAGTCGTCCGTGTTCATGTTGATCACCGTCTCGAGGCCAAATATGTTTTTGAGTTTAAGTAAGCGATAAGCCTCATCTCTACCCGTATTTACATGGTATAATATCTCCATTGCGAAGTTGCTTACATCAACCCAGGAGCCTTTGAAGTCTATACTGACGTAACAACCTCCAGCCTCGTAAAACCCGTATTTCTCAAACTCTTCTCGCTTATCTTGTTTGAGAGTGTCCTTAGGTTTTTTCTTTTCTTCCGCATGACGGGTGTACTTAACGGCAATACCCTTCAGCATCTTTTGAATGTTGACAGCGCTCACTCCTGAGATGTTGTTCAATATCTCAACATACTCCTCCTGGATGTCAATACTATAGGTCATTAACATTTTGAGAACGTTCTTCAGGGCGGCACTTCTTTCCTCGCTGGGAAGTGAGTATTCCTCCATGGTGTATTTGGCATCCCTTGAGGTTAGGAGTTCACTCAAATCCAATCGTGATTGGATCTCGAGTTCCTCTCCAGCAAACTCTTCAATAGCTGCCTCTTGTGATTTTAGTTCCTTCCTTAGATCTACATCGATCTCTTTCATGAAGAAACTAAACCATGGTCGAAACTCTAATTCGATAGCCCAATCAAGGGCATGGGCTTGGAGTTTCTTTATTTCACGGTTTGCAGCCAATGGGGCTTTTGCACCTTTATCCTTGACTATCTTTCTGGAGTAGTCGTCTGGATCCATATACAACATGTTCAATACTGCAACACCTAGTTTGGCGTCTCGTAAAGATTCAATGGCCTTATGGGTGGCTGCTCTGCCTGCTTGATCCCCATCATACCATATCACTACTTTTTTTGCAAACCTGGATAGGAGTTTCGCTTGCTCTTTGGTCAGCGCTGTTCCGCATGTAGCTATGACGTTCTCTATGCCCAGTTTTCTTAAGGCTATGGCATCCATATATCCCTCAACCAGGTACACCAAGCCCTTTGCGTTTTTAATAAACGGGATTGCCCTGTTGAGGTTGTACAGGATCTTACTCTTTGAATAGAGAGGACTTTCTGCAGAGTTCTTGTATTTAGGAAAGGAGTCGTCTGCTGCTCGAGCACCGAATCCCACAAGCTGCCCTCTATGATCGTGTATCGGAAAGGTTATCCTATTCTTGAAAAGATCATAGTTCCTTTGATTCTTTGTCGCGGTTAATCCCAGGGTTTTTGCCTCTTCTAATGTGCCCTGTTCTACAAAATAACTGGTCAAAGTTTGCCAATCATCTGGAGCAAAACCGATACCAAAATATTTAGCTGTTTGAAGATCGATCCCACGAATTTTGCAAAATGATTTTATTTCTTTGGGTGGCTTGGCTTTGTCAAAACCATAAGTCGATTGTGCAAACTGCAGCAGCTTGGCATAAATGACTCTAGCTTCTTTATTTTTCTTGGGTGCTTTTGAAAATTTCTCATCATACTGCAGTGTGATGTTGTACATGTCGGCCAAAGTCTCCACGGCCTCCACAAAAGGGGCCTTTTCAATCTTCATCAGGAAATCTATTGGACCACTTCCTCCTTCACCACATCCAAAGCACTTAAAGAAATGCCCCCGCTCGTTTACCGCAAAACTTGCGGAATTCTCTTTATGAAACGGACATTTCGCTTTGCTGTTTTTGTCCAGTTTTAAGTAGCGCTCTACTACGCTAGTCAAACTGATCTCATACACCTCGTTAATAGACTCCTCTTTGATCACAGTTTTGCCTATTTAGTTCTTTTGTCAAGTATGAATACAAGAATCGTAATCGCCAGGATGATGGCTCCACATATAATTAGTACGTCATTATGTGGTGGGTCCAATGGGTGAAATATTGCTTTAATGCTCGAATTTGCTATGTAAATAAGTATTGCGGTTAAAGCTTCAGCTGCGAATACTCTTGACCAAAACTTGAGTCTGATTTGAGCATGCGAAGGCTGACTGTGTAATTCAATTATAGTCTGTTTGATAAGGTCTTTTTGTAACATATAATTTGCTCTGAAAGAAGGTGATAAACGCCTCAAATAAGAAGGTGCTATTTCAATATTCTGAAGTTTGGTTGGATCCACAGCCAGTATTAGTTTTAGTGAAGAATTCTCGGATAACAAGTGAGACAACTTGCCTTCCATTTGTTTTATTGAATGCGCCAGGTTATCTTTTGTCAGTTCCAATTCTTGTGCAGCATCTATCATCTTATGCAATTCCCCTACATAAGTGAATTCAGAATCTATTGGGTGGGCTAACGCTGTTTCTCGAAAGTGATAACCCCCCTCGCAGGATCGATATATGTGTAGTATTTTTTCCATGATTTTAATTAAAGTGGCAAATTGATTTTTATGTTGGTTAGTTCGAAATGAAGGTTTTGAAGTCGGTGTACATGCTCGATTTTTTGAATATTAACCGAGCCATTTTTTAAGAGTGTCGCTAGGTTTCTGGAAGGTATTTCATATAAAGAAAATAGTTGGTCACCCTGGTTTGTCTCATACATAAACAGGGTCACTGAGTCCTGGATAAAGATGCGCTTAAATTTTCCCCTTCGAAGGGTGTCTTCTTTGTAACCCAGTTGTTCTACTAGTTCCAATGTGAGTAAAACGGGATGTATGTTCTCTCTGAGGATCTCTTCCATCTCCGTGATCACTAGAACACTTTCTGGTTTAACCGAGTGAACAACTCCGATCCCCCCGACTCTGTCCTTTACATGGTTGCCTATATTAAGTTCTTTAGGATCCATGGCTAAACTTGTCTGCTATTGTAGGCTTCTCCACAATATTTGATGGCCTTTAGGTAGGCCTCGTCTATCTCTATTTTTAACCACATACTGCCATCGCTTCCTGTAGTCATTTCCGTCATGATTACGTCGTCCGAAATACAATAATGTCTTATTATCATGTAGGATGTTTCTCCATTGGATGGATAGTTTGGGGTAATGGTAAAGTTGATAAGAACGCTGTCAAACCAGTTTTGATAAACCCCCCATTGAAGGCAGTCAGGAAACTTATAAAAGTCCTTAATGCTGAAGTATAGTATATCTGCGTTTTTAGTCAAATCCTCTTTGACCGTCAATTCAATATCTTTTTTGAACCACGATTCAAAATCTTTTCTTGCGTGTCCGTTAAGTTTCATCTTGCTTCTTATTACTAATTCAGTTTGTTTAAAATACTTCAGCCAGTGACTATTCAGGTTGGTCTGAATTGGTCAAATCCTAGAAACAATTCTTCTGCGTGTAAAATGATTTCCTCGATCTGCTCATTCAGCATGCCCCGTTTATTAGGGCAGATCCTTAGTAGGTTGTCTCGTTGTTTATAGATAAACCTATAAATGCTGTCTGCTTGCTTCTCTGTGCCCTCCAGTGAACCCAATAGAACTTTTGCAATGGTCTGCTTCTCTTCATATTTTATAGCCTTATAGGCGTGATATTGTTGTTGTATGAGAGATTTTAGTTGGTGAATAATGATTCTCGATTGTGCTCTAATGAAAAACTCATCTCTCTCCTTTTTCGAATGGGCTGTCCAGTGCCTTACACCGTACTGTCCTGTTACACGAACTAAGTAAATGTCATTGCGTAGATGTACAGATTTGTTTTCGAACCTCATCATTCCGTTGATCATTAGTCTTCGGCTGTGATAACCTTTATTGGAGCGGATGTTGCTAAGGCGAAATATTGTTTGCCATCATGTTCAGTGGGAGTTTTCATGATGGTGAAGGATATGGCTTTAACCCACCCAGCAGAACTGAATGTTAAATCGTTATGGCTCTTGCCTCTAAGTGCGAATCCATCTTCACTTTTGAATACGTAAATATCCTTAGGTTTGTCATCATCAAAGGCAAAGCCCATTTTAGCGTCAGGCATCTCAAACCCTAATAACTTCTTTGCAGCAGGACTAATATGTACCTGACCTTTGGCATAGAACCTGATTATAGGTTCTCCATTTCTGCCAGCTGTTTTGTAATCTTTAGGTTTTACTTCTACTAAATTCATAATGTATTTTTTACTGTTTGATGTGTGGCGAGGTTATTTATTTTTCAATCCAAAATCTTCCGTTATGGACGTTTTTACGTCGAGAAGTAGGTCTGAAGTGCTGATTTTCTTGGCTGCGGCATGCCTATTTTGGTTGTAGAATATTACAAAAAGGGCTGCGTGTTCCGCTTTTAAGGTTACGGGCCTGCCTTGAACGTAATCCTGAACTTTCCATCGCGGAATGCCTGATTGTAAGGAAAAATGGCGAATTAGAGCTCTGGTGTCTCCAACCATTGATTCAAACCATTTTTTTAAATCATAGTTTGGATTGTTTTTTGTCTTGTTATTTGATAAATTACTCACAGGCTCTTAAATTGGTCTCAACAAAGTAAATGCAATTACGTCGATATGTACGTAATAACGTCGACTAAGTTTATCCACATTTTGAGAAGTTCATATTTTGTAAACAGAAATAGCATTGGCTAAAAAACACATTAAGGATGATGATAATTCGAGGAACTTATTCCTTGAACGTTTGACGTCTTTTATTGAATCAAATTATGATTCTCGTTCTCAGTTCTGTTCTTCTATAGGCATTGGTGTATCTACGGTTAGCGGTTATTTCGCTAAACGTAAGAGCAGTCCAGGGCTAGAGTTTTTTGAGGCCGTGCTTAAGGTTCATCCTGATTTGGATTTAGCCTGGTTGGTTAGCGGTCATTTAAGTGATGTCAAAAAAACGAACGGAGTTGTTGAAAACCGTATGGGAGACAAGATCCTTGAAAGGATGGGAGAGTCTTTGGATCAAATTAACGAAACGCTGAAAGTCGGGCTGGGCGGGCTTTCCGCCGAGCGACACTGAAGCGACACTAATAATGGGTTATAGAAATGTCACTCAAACCCAGTACTCATGGGGCTTTAAGGAGCCTCCAGAGAGGAGACGTGTTGCCGGTTCGATCCCGGCTCTGGGTACTTCACACAATTGCCCTCGTAGTTATGGTGACTGCGGGGGATTTGTGTTTCTAAGAGGTACTTGTTTTTGATCTCATCGACCATTCAAACGTTTAAACTGGAGGTAATTCAGGTTTTAACCCTATATTTTTCCTTAACTGATGCCAGGTGAAGATGATGGTATTAAAAAAAATGCTCCGATTCACATCGGAGCACCTAGTAGAATTAAGATTCATTTTTACGTGAATCTCCTCAAACGGACAAGGAAACTTAACCTCATCGCATTATAAGATCTTTAACAATATCTTGATTCGGGAATTCGGCTCATTGATTAATTGATTATCGAACAAATATAAGTGGTGACGACATGGTAAATGTCACAAAATATAGGTTTAAACAATTGTTTACGATTTTCTGATATTGCAATTCTCCCTTTACGATTTTTACGTATTTTTGGTTCTTGAACAAAACCATTCTCATTCTAGTCTCTCTTTGTTTCTCCATAGGAGTATTCGCCCAAAGTGAAATCATTGTTTATGACGAATTGACTGTCGATAGACAGGCACGTTACCGAGGTGGATTGATCGAAATGCAAAAATTCGTTCGAAAACATATGATTCTTCCTGACTATTATTGGGAGGCTGATACCGTTTTTGAAGTGGAATTGGTAATGAGTTTGATTGTCAACGAACGCGGATGCTTAACCCATGTTGAGGTCAGTAATTTGGCTGTTATTCCAAAAGATATTGCAGAAGAAACGGTTGCTGTTTATCATAAAATGGCCTGTAAGAAATGGATTCCTGCCCAATTTGACGGACATCGGGTAGCCATGAAATTGACTCATCCATTAAAGATAGTAATACCTGCTAAATGGCGGCCTGATCAATAAGAATATTATCGCTCGAAATTGGCCATACTATCCATCGGATTCTAATATCTTTGAACCATGAAATTACGACGAATTGCAGTCTTTTTGACCTTGTTGTCTCTATCGGGCGTGGTTTGCGCTCAGGATGAAGTACCGTTGGATATGGATATGGATATGGATATGTTTGAGGCAACTGAAGCTAAATTTAAGGGAGGCGAAGAGGCTCGTATTCGAGTGGTGATGGAAAATTTTAAAATCCCGAACGATCTTCCCGATTCAATTTCCATGATCCGAGTATACATTTCATTCCAGGTAGACACCAATGGCTGTGTCCAAAATGTACGGGCAATGGATTCAAAGAATACCACTGAATCTTTAAAAGAAGCCGGTGTTGAGGCTGTAAAACAAATGAGATGCTACTGGATACCTGGTCAATTAAAGGGTAAACCAGTTGCCATGAATATGCGACAACCCATTTTAATACGACTTGAATAACGACAAATTTTGGCACGAATAATAGCAATAGATTTTGGTAAAAGACGGGTAGGATTGGCCACAACCGATCCATTGCAGATAATTGCAAGCCCACTAACAACGGTTGAAAACAAAATAGCGGTCGACTTCATTGTGGATTATTGTTCCAAAGAAGATGTGGAGACCATCGTTGTTGGTCAACCGTTTAGAATGTCGGGAGAGTTGTCTGACGTGGAAGTAGACATCCTAAAATTCATTGCCAAACTTCAAGCAAAATTGCCCAACATGCCGTTCGCTCGATGCGATGAACGATTTACCTCAAAAATGGCCATGCAAGCTCTTATAGACAGTGGTGTAAAAAAGATGAAAAGGCGAGACAAATCTTTGTTGGATTCCACCAGTGCAAGTATAATTTTGCAGGATTATTTAGCAAGCATACAATGATACTACCCATTCGCGCCTATGGCGATGCCGTTTTACGAAAAGTCTGTACCCCAATTGACTCCGAATACTCTGAGCTTAGTAAGCTGATTGACAATATGTTAGAGACCATGGATGAGTCCAATGGAGTGGGTTTAGCGGCCCCTCAAGTTGGAAAAAATATCCGCCTTTTTGTGGTCGATAGTACCCACATGTACGACGAAGACGAACAAGGCCTTCGCAAGGTATTTATCAACGCCGAAATGGTTGAGGAGTATAACGATGCCTGGACGTTTGAAGAAGGGTGTCTAAGCATCCCGAATATCCGTGAAAATGTAGACCGATACGCAACGATTAAGCTGCGTTACCAGGATGAAAACTTCGAAACACACGAAGAGGAGTTTGACGGTATGACCGCACGTGTTATTCAACACGAATACGATCATATTGATGGGGTTCTGTTTATAGATCATATTTCTCCATTAAAGCGACGTCTGATGAAAGGGAAACTTACCGATATTAGTAAGGGCAAGGTTTCTGTCGATTATCGAATGAAATTTCCTAAGAGATAGAATTTGAAGTCGCTACTCGTTTTTCGCCCCTTGAACCTGCTTATCATTGGGGTTTTGCAGTTTCTAACGTATTACTTCTTAAATTTTGACATTGCCCATCGAAATATGTTTGGGTCAGACATTTGGGCTCTCATAGCAGGATCCATACTCGTTTCGGCAGCAGGCTACCTCTTTAACGATTGGATTGACGTTAAAGCGGACGAAACCAATAAACCCGGTAAAATGTACATCCAGCAATGGACAAAGACCACATTTTATATGACGTTTGGGTTGTTTAATCTACTGGCACTCATGCTGTTTTTTATCGTAAGTCCAGCCCTTGTTTTTTGGTTTATGGGTGTTGTGATTTTACTCGTGGCCTATTCTCTGTGGTTGAAACGATTACCCTTGATTGGTAACTTTATAGTCAGCCTGTTGGCGGCTTTTAGCGTTTATGTCGTCTATCTCAATTTTGGGACGCAGGATAAAAACCTGGTTGTATTTTTCGCCAGTTTTGCTGCTTTAATGACCTACATCAGGGAAATCCTTAAAGACATGGAAGACATTGACGGAGATCGGCTGGCCGGTTACAAAACGTTTCCCATTGTGACCAGTATTACACAGGGGAAGGCAGTCGTAACACTAACTTCGATATTTACCGTGGTTATTTATAGTAACCTATTGTGGAAATGGATTATTCCCCAGTTTAGCACACCCATCAAAAACGTTTTTATGACCTACCAGGGGTTGTGCGTAATCCTTCCAATATTGATTCTAACCTATTTGAACAGTAAAGCACGTCATAAAGACGACTTTACCACGCTCAGCACCTTGTCTAAATACATTATGGCAACAGGCATGTGTTCCATTCTATTCTTCTAACACGATATTTTTTTTTCACTTTGTGCAGCACTTCTAATTTTGTGTTGTCTTTATGGCGAGTTTTGATTCAATTCGTTTATATAACAAATTAGATAATCACCGCGAGAGTTGACGATCAGGAAAAGCACGCATTCGGATTTAATTGAGGATTGTAGACGGGGAGATGCCAGGGCTCACACACGTGTATATGAATTGTATTGCAAGGCCATGTACAACACGGCTTATCGAATTCTAGATGATGAATTTCTTGCGGAAGATATTATGCAAGAGGCCTTTATTTCGGCTTTTGAAAAACTTCCAGGATTTAAGGGGGAAGTGAGTTTTGGAGCCTGGTTGAAGCGAATTGTCATCAATAAGAGTATTAATGAGGCAAAGCAACGACAGACCACCTGGAATATGGTCAACGAATTTCCAGAAACAGAGGTTAATGAGGAAACAGACATCCCTGTAGACTCCCAGACCATTTCGAGAGTTTACAACGCGTTAACTAAGCTGCCCGATGGTTACCGCATCATCCTATCGTTGTATTTACTAGAGGGATATGACCATGAGGAAATTGGAGATATTCTGGGCATAACGTCATCGACGTCCAGATCGCAATACTCAAGAGCCAAACAGCGATTGAAACAGGAAGTATTAAACAGTGAAAACAATGCAAGAGGATTTTGAAAAACACCTTCGAGAGAACTCCGAAGCGTTTGACCGAAAGGAATTGGTTGGAGATCACCACAAACGATTCGAAGAAAGACTCGTGGCTAAAAGAACCAAGCGATTGTGGGGTGTTCCAGGAAGAAGCCTGAGCATAGCAGCCACCTTGGTAATTATAGCAGTGGCAGGCATGATTTGGAAGGCATCGACACGGGTAGAACCGTCCGTTGTGGTGGTGGAGATAGAATCTAAATCGCTTAAAGATGTTTCCACGGAAATGGGAGAGGTTGAGGTCTTTTTGGCCAACTCCATATCAAATAGGGTGAACTATTTGAGAAAGACCTATCGCCACGACAATGAACATGTGTTGAGTTGCATGACCATCATTAATAGCCTGGAAACCAACTACAATGAACTGAAACTCGAATTGGCGAAATCGCCCAATGCAAAAATGGTGGTAGACGCCATGATTGTAAACTATCAAACTCGACTGGATATTTTAGAAATGCTGATTGGCCAGTTGCAAAATGGCCAGGAAGACTTAAACACAAAAGAAAATGACACTAATGAAATTGCTTTATAGACCAATAGCAATCCTGTTCTTACTTGGATTGTTTAGTAAAACATCTGCTAAGAAAGTGGATTATGAGGAAAGCAAAACGATACAACAGGAGTACACCAATGTTGGATCTGATGTAGAAATTCGGTTGAAGAATAAATATGGCCGCATTGAGATAACGACGTGGAATGAAAACCGGGTGCTTATAGAAATTGAGGTTACGGTAATACATTCAAGTGAAAAAAAGGCAAAAGAAGAACTCAAAAATGTCACGGCCGAATTTATCAAAAACGATCAGTTTATTGAAGCCAAGACCAATTTTATGGGTAAGCAAAATTCCATTTCGTTCGGACCTTCTAAGAAGATGGAAAAGAAGATTGTGTTTCGCGTAAAAATGCCAAAGTCTAATAATCTGTTTGTGGTCAACAAATTTGGCGATATATCGCTCAATGAACTTAACGGCAAGGCGATCATCGATTTGAGTTACGGCGGATTGACGGTAGGTAAATTAAACCATGCTCAAAACAAGGTGATATTACGATTTGCTAAGAACTCAACCATATCCTATTGGCAAGGAGGTAAGATTAGTGCACAGTATTCAGGGTTAACCATTATTGAGGCGATAGACCTTGATTTAGGTTCGCAGTTCTCTCATGTAGACCTGGAAACCGTAGGGAAGGCTTACATTACGTCAAAATACGATAAACTTACCTTGTTGGAATGTGATGAGCTAAAAATGGACGGGCAGTTTTCTACGATCAAAATTGATAAGTTAAAAACTCGGGCGTCTGTAACGAATCACTATGGGTATCTGCGCATAAGTAACATTAGTGCCGATTGTAAGGAGGTGCGTTTAAGCAATAAATTTGGGAAAATTCGACTGGGTTTTGCCGGACCACCTTCTGTAGAAATCTATGCAAATGTATCGTTTGGAGAAATGGATTATCCAAACAGTTGGGATATTACAGAGGTGAAAGATCAGCACAACCGAACCTATAGGGGTAATTTGAATGGAGGGAAAATTCAGGTATCAATTACGGCTCAGTACGGCAGTATTGTTCTTTCAGAGTATTAATCTTCCAGGAGGTCAGGCCGTCGCTGCTCCGTTCGTTTAATGGCCATTTCATCGTTCCATTTTTCAATTTCAGCAAAGTGGCCAGACAGCAATATATCCGGAACCTGCCAGCCCTTATAATCTGCCGGTCGGGTGTAAATAGGAGGGGAGAGCAGTCCGTCTTGAAAGCTGTCGGTAAGTGCAGACGTTTCGTCAGATATAACACCAGGTAGGAGCCTTACCACGGCATCGGCAACTATGGCTGCTGCAAGTTCGCCACCCGTCAGCACGTAATCTCCAATCGAAATTTCTTTCGTTATTAAATGTTCTCGTATCCGTTCGTCAATGCCTTTGTAATGACCACATAGAATAATAAAATTCTTTTGGAGCGAAAGACTATTGGCCATGGCCTGGTTAAACTGTTCGCCATCGGGAGTCATATAAATTACTTCGTCGTATGATCGCTCTTTTTTTAAGTCATTAATGCAATTTAAAACGGGTTCAATCATTAAGACCATACCCGCATTACCACCGTAAATTTTATCGTCTATCTGCCGATAAGGTCCTTTGCCATAGTCCCTAAGGTTGTGTACCTTTATTTCAGCCAGTTGTTTATCCGCGGCACGTTTTAAGATGCTTTGGTTTATGGGACCGTCGAGTAATTCAGGTACTGCAGAAATGATGTCGATGCGCATGATGCAAAGATAAGATCAATAATCTACAGGCTCGGCTTCCATAATTCGCATAGGGAGTATTTCTTTAATAACCTTCTTTTGTTCCTTAGACAGAGAACGGTACGACCCTCCGATAATTTCAAGAGCAAGTTCATTCCTTATTTCACTGTAGGCAAGCGTAATTTCATTGTAAACCAGTGTATACGTTTGAATAGATGTGCCACGTTCGTTTTTTAAGGCTACTATGGTCCTGGAAGAATGGTCGTCCAATTCAACTGTGGGTATGCTGTCTGGTGCTATAAATTGTTTTACAGTTTGCTTAAGACGCATAACGTCAATGGGTCTTCTATTCACAAAAACAGAATCGCGTTCCGTT